>JAKLEJ010000480.1 GCA_022711695.1 Verrucomicrobiota bacterium
CTGTAGCAATGAGCGGCGCCGACCGGCGGACTGGTCGTTCAGGGCTGCCGCCCCTCCGCCCCGCTGACCTGAGCCGGGGATTCAGGGCCGGATGCCCCGCTTGAGATACGCCTTGATCTCCTTGACTTGGGCCAGCCTGGCAACCTCGGTCACCTTGACCACATTGCCATAGGCGGCTTCGGTGTCAGCGCGGATGGCGAGGATGGCGTTGGGGTTGGCCTTGGCGCGTTCTGTCAGCTCGGTCTGGAGGCGGTCGATGGTCACCGGCAGTTTGCCCAGATAAAGCCAGGGCTGGTTGGTGGTGACCGTCACCACAATGGGCGGATTGTCCGAGACTCCCGGCTTGGTGTCGGCCACACGGGCCTCCGGCAGGGTGATGCGCAGCGCCGGGGTGTCCTTGAACGTGGTGGTGACCATGAGAAAGATCAGCAGCACGATCAGGATGTCGATGAGCGACACGATGATCACGCCCGGGGGCGAACGGCGCTTGCGGGTGCTGAAACGCATGGATCAGGAAGCCTTGGACGGCTGGAGCCTTCCAGAGGCCGGCGGAACGGGGGGCGACGTCTCGGGCCGGCCATCGCTTGTGCGATAGGCCCGGCGCAGGAATTCATCGCAGATCGTTTCCATCTCGACCGTGAGCGTTTCCACCTTCCGGGTGTAATAGCTCCAGGCGATTAAGGAAGGAATTGCGATCAGCAGGCCCATCAGGGTGGTATGCAGGGCCAGCCCAATGCCCCGCGCCAGTTGCGCGTAGTCGCCCAGCACATTCTTCGAGAGCCCGCCAAAGAGGATGATGAGGCCATAGACCGTCCCCACCAGGCCCAGCAGGGGGGCGATGCCGACGATGATCTCGAGGATCACCAGCCAGCGCTCCAGGCGGGTGACTTCGTGCCGGGCCTTGGTTTCCAGGGCATCGAGATTCTCGGCCCGGGGCTGGCGCAGATGGTTGATGATCACCAGAAGCAGCCGGCTGAGCGCGGAGGGGTTCTGCTCGCAGGCCGCCCGAACCACCGGCAGGTCCGCCGCCGAGCCGAAGTTGTCCACGGCCATTTCGACCTGCGGCGGCACTGACTTCTTCCAGCGCAGCGCCAGGCCGCGCTCGACGATGAATGTCACTGCCACGATCGAGGTCAGGATGAGCGATCCCTCAAAAAAATCTTCAAGCATGATGGATGGTTTCTGTCAGGGGCGGCCGCGGCCGCCTAGTCATAATAGAATGTGAACCGCACTTCGCGGTAATCGGCTCCGACCATGCGGCGCATGTCGCCCGGCCAGCGGGCGTAGGGCGCCGGGTCGCGTACGGCGCGCTCGCACAACAGCCCCAGCACGTCTCCCACGGTGTTGTCCGAGGTGGACAGGTCCACGATCCGCCCGTCGAAGCGAAGCCGGAAATCAAGGACCACCTTGCCCCGGCGGTCAAGCATGTAGGTGTTCTTTTCCAGGAGCTGGTACCAGCGTTCTTGCACCGCGGCGATAAAGGCGGCGTCGTAGGCCCCAAACGGCGAACCCTTGGCGTCGATCGAAATCCGCCCGCGGTTGCGCACACCGCCCTCCTGCTGCATCGTGCGCCCGGCCAGCAGGGGGTTCTGCTGATGCGCCTGCGCCAGGGTGCGCGGCCGGTTCTGGCGGGGCGGCGGGCTGGGGTCGGTGATCAGCGGGTTGGCCGCCACGGGCGACCCGGCGCCGGGCGCCTTGTTCAGCGGTTCGGTCTTCGGGGGCTTGGCCATCGCCAGATCCCCGATGGGCTCTCCGCCCGGCTTCTTCAGGTCCGGCTTGGTCTCGGCCTTTTCGTGCGTTCGGTCCGAGACCACTTCGAGCGGCTTGGGCGGCTCGGACTTGGCGTCCGGCTTGGCATCCGGCCGGACCTCGGGCGGCTTGGTCTCCTTGGGAGGCGGCTCTGGAGCGGGCGGAGCCGGCGGCGGCGGGTCGGGCTGCTTGGGAGGGATGAACGGCTGGAGGGGCTGAGGGGTGGACTTGGGCTGGGGCTTGGGGTTGTCGTAGAGCCGCGCCATGCGGGTTTCCTGGCCGTCGATCTTTGGCTTCGAGGTCTCCTTCTGCGGATTGGGATTGGCCGCCACCGTGTCGTGCGTCGAGTAGTGGCGGGCTTCCTTGGGCGGTTCGCTGGCCAGGGCCGGGTCCACCTCCACGAACGTCATCGGCATCTCCTTCTGCAGCCGCAGCATCTCCTCGAGCAGCTTCTGGTTGGCCGCCTGCTTGATCTCGTCCATGTGCCGCTGCTCGGTCTTGGCGGAGAAGAAGGAGATTTCCGCCATCCAGCGGCTCAGGATGCCCTTGCCGGCGAGGAAAGCGGACGGCATCGCCTGGTAAGCCCCGTAGAGGAGGCCGTGGAAGAGGAGCGAAATGGCGAACGACGCCGCCACGGGTTTCCGGGCGGCGCTGCTCCACAATCCAAGTAAGCGCGCCACTTGCATCAGCTTCCAGAATGGCCCAGGGCTTGCCCGAGGGCAACCAATTTGCGCGACGCGCTACGGCCCCTCGCGCGCCGGCAGCGGGCGGGTCGGCGGCGGGCGTTTGCCCCGGAGGGGCGCGCGGGGGTCGCGGCGCACCGGGGGCCTTCCGGCGGCCAGCGGCCGCCGCACGTGGTCCGGCGCCAGCCCGAAGGCGCGCTGGAAGGCGCGGGAGAAGGTGAAGGGATCGTTGAAGCCCAGTTCATCGGCCACTTCCTTGACCAGGCGGCCGGAGCCCTGCAGGAGTTCGGCGGCCCGGTTCAGCCGCAGGTGCTGCAAATACCGCGAGGGGCTCTCGCGCCCGAACCGCTGAAAGAGCCGGCACAGGTAGGAGAGGTTGACGTGGCAGGCGTCGGCCGCCTGCCGCAAGGCCGTCACCTGCTCGAAATGGTCCTCGATGAACTGCCGGCAGCGCTGATAGGTGGCAAACGCCCTGCCCGAGTTGGCGTCGCAGGGCATGGCCTCGTCGCCGATCTTCATGATGAGGTACTGCAGCGCCACGGTGCAGAGCCGGGCGCGGTTGGCGTGATCGCTGCGCCCGTGCCGGATGAGATCGTCAAAAACCTGCTGAATCTGCCCGGGCTGCGCCACCCGCAGGACCCGGCCAGGGGCCAGGCGACATTCCCTCAACAGGGAGGTTCCGGCCTGGCCGGTGAACACCGCGAAGTACTTCACCAGGGGGTTGGCGGGATCGCAGCGGATGTGGTGGGGATGCCCCGGCGCATAGACGAAGACCGTGCCGGGCATGAGCCGGTAGTCGCGTCCGCCCAGCCAGAGCCATCCGGCCCCTCGGGCGACAAACTCCACTGCCGAAAAACG
>JAKLEJ010000481.1 GCA_022711695.1 Verrucomicrobiota bacterium
ACCACCGCCGAGGCTTTTCGGGCGTTCGAGGCCCACTACGGCGCCCAGTTGCCCGAGTTCAGCGGCGACTATACGCCCTACTGGGAGGACGGGGCTGCCTCCTCGGCCCGGGAGACGGCCATGAACCGGGACAGCGCGGAGCGGCTGGCGCAAGCCGAGACGCTGTGGGCCCTGCGGCAGCCGGCGGGCTTTCCCACCGGCGACTTCTTCGCGGCGTGGCGCAATGTGCTCCTCTACAGCGAGCACACCTGGGGCGCCCATAACAGCATCAGCCAGCCCGATGTCCCGTTCGTTCGCGACCAATGGCGCGTCAAACAAGCCTTCGCGCTCGACGCCGACAAGCAATCGCGTCAATTGCTGGATCGAGCGCTCGGGACCTGGAACGCCGCGCCGCCCCAACGCGACCAGCCGGCGTTCTTCGATGTCTTCAACACGACCTCGTGGGAACGCACAGACCTGGTGACCGTCCCCGCGGAGTTGGCGGCTGCCGGCGGGAGCGTGGCCGACGCCAACGGCAAGTCGGTCCCTTCGCAGCGGCTCTCCAACGGCGAACTCGTGTTCCTGGCAAAAGAGATCCCGGCGCTCGCGGCGCGTCGTTTCCAGGTGCTGCCCTCACAGGGCGGGCCGGCGTCCAGCCGGCTCAAGGCCCAGGGCGCGACACTGACGCACCCGGACTTCACCCTCCGGCTCGATGAAGGCACCGGCGCCATTGCCAGCCTCCGCAGCCGGGCCACCGGAACCGACCTGGTCGATCCCAAGGCGGCGGCGGCCCTGAACGACTATTTCTACCTGCCGGGCTCGGACCTCAAGGGCCTTCAGCGCAACGGGACGCCCCGCATCTCCGTCAAGGAAAGCGGCCCGCTCGTCGTCTCCCTCCTCGCCGTTTCCGAGGCCCCCGGCTGCAAACAGCTCGCGCGCGAAATCCGCGTGGTGGACGGCCTGGATCGCATCGAAATCCTGGATCTCATCGACAAGCGCGCGGTGCGCCAGAAGGAAGGCGTTCACCTGGGCTTCGGGTTCAACGTGCCCGAGGGCGTGGTGCGCCTGGATGTCGGCTGGGCGGTGGTCCGGCCCGAGGCCGACCAGATCCCGGCCGCCTGCAAGAACTGGTTCAGCGTGCAGCGCTGGGCGGACATCTCGAATGACCGGTTCGGCGTGACCCTGGCGTCGGTGGACGCCCCGCTGGTTCAGGTCGGCGGCATCACCGCCAACCTCGTCGGCTCGCAAACGGACCACCGGGTCTGGATCCAGCAGCTCAAGCAATCCCAGACGCTGTTCTGGTGGGTCATGAACAACCACTGGCACACCAACTACCGCGCCGACCAGGAAGGCCCTGTCCTGTTCCGCTTCTACCTGCAGCCGCACCGCGGCTATTCCGCCGAGCGCGCCGCCCGCTTCGGCGCGGCCTGTTCCCAGCCCCTCCTGGCCGCCCGCGCCTTCGGGACCGCCCCCGTCCAGCCGCCCTTCCGGCTCTCCTCGGAGCGGGTGCTGGTCAGCGCCTTCAAACCCAGCGACGACGGCAAGGCTTGGATCGTGCGCCTCTACGGGGCTTCCGGCCAACCGCAGACAACCCGCATCGAGTGGCAACAGGGGTCCGTGCGGCAGCTTTGGATCAGCGTCACCAGCGAGCGGCCGCTGCAAAAGACGGACGGCTCGCTGCAACTGCCGCCCTGGGGCATCGCGACCCTGCGCGCCGACCGGCCATGACGCCTTTCTACACGCGCTTACCGGAGCTGGCCGCGCGCGAGACGCGCAGCGTCCACGTGCTTGTCCCCGGGGGCCCGTTGCCCATCGGCGAATACGGGTTCATCGAACACTACTGCGAAGAGGACGACTGCGACTGTCGCCGCGTCCTCTTGCAGGTGACAACCCCGCTGGCGCCCCACGTCGTCCTGGCCACGATCAATTTCGGCTGGGAAAGCGCCGAGTTCTACACGCGCTGGATGCATGGCGACGAGGAGGCCGGACGCGAGATCACCGCGGCGAGCCTCGATCCTCTGAACCCTCAGTCCGAATACGCCGAGCATTTGCTGCATCTCTTCCAGGAGCGCCTGATGACGGATGCGGATTACGTCGCCCGTCTCGCCCGCCACTACCAACTGTTCAAGCAAAACCAGGGGACTAACCGCGACGCCGCGGCGGCCGCCAACGTACCTGCCCGGCCAAACCTCGAAGGGGCGGCCGCGACCCTTCACGGCGGCGATCCTGAGGTCCTATCGCCCGGCTTCGAGACCCTCGACGAGTTGATGCAGGAGGGATACACCCTCTCGGAGGCAGGATCCCCGGCCAAAGCCTGCGACGTGTGGTTGCAGGCCTGGGACGTCTTTGTCCGCTTATACGCACAGGGCCGGTTCGCTTCGCTGCGTGCGTTCGACGAGCGCTTTCGCGGCCTCCAATTCCTCTCGAACTGGGTGAACGACCTGGACATCGAACTTCATAACGCCGGACTGAAGGACCCGGCGTATTTCAAGAGCCGCATTCGGTACTGCGAAGATCTCCTGGCCCGGGTTGGCAACCTCGACGAGCTGACGCGCGAGAACATGCGGCGGGCTGTGGCCGAGTCGTGGAGCGAGCTCGGCCAGCGCGGCAGGAGCGACGCGCTTTTCGAGCAATGGCTCAAGGCGGATCCAGGCTGGGGCTGGGGCTGGATAGGCTGGGGAGACACCTATTACTTTTCCAAGCCGCCGGCCCAGGACTTGCCCCGCGCTGCACAACTCCTGCGCCAGGGTCTGGCGGTGGAGGGCGTGCGCGACGCCGACGCCATTCTCGAACGGCTCGCCGACGTGGCTCAAGACCTGGGGCAGACAGAGGAGGCCACAGCGCTGCGGGTGAGGCTGCGCGCCTTGCGCTCCGCCCCGGAACCGCGCAGCGCTTTCGTTCCCTTCCGCGAAGCTGCCTCCGCCCCCCCGTGGCGTCCGTCCGCGCCGGCTTCCGCCCGCCCGAAGATCGGCCGCAACGATCCCTGCCCCTGCGGCGGCGGTAAGAAGTACAAGAAGTGCTGCGGAAGAAACTGACGGCCCCGGGCCCGGGCTTTTCGAGACAGGCGGCCGCGCGCCCTCGGCCTCAGGCGGCCTGGGTCAGGCGTTTCTGCGCCTCGCGGTAGGGAGCGAGAAAGAGGTCGTTCTCGCCCACGCATTTCTGGATGAACTGCGCCAGCAGCGGCATCTCGCCGCGGCTGACCACCAGGTGCACCCCCTGCTGAAACGCCTGCAGGGGATCGAAGGTGGTGTAGGCGGCGCCCACCAGG
>JAKLEJ010000482.1 GCA_022711695.1 Verrucomicrobiota bacterium
AGGTTGGCCGCTGGCATCACGTGGCCGCCGTCAAGCGCGGGGCAAGGCTCAGCCTCTACCTGAACGGCCAACTCCGGGAAACCATCGAGGTTCCCGCCACGCTGGCCACCGCCGCCCGCGTCTGCGCCCTGGGCGGCAATCCCAACTACTCCGGCAACGAATTCCTGGCCGCCGATTTCGCCGGCTTCGAGCTGTTCGTCCGCGCCCTCGACGCCCCCGAGATCGCGGCGCGGGCCGGGAACTCCCCTGCGGCAAACAAAACCGACACTCCCAAGCAATGAACATGAAACCCGCCCTTCTGCCCGCGTTGCTGCTCGCGGTTCTTCTGCCAGGCTCGATGCCCGGCGCGGACGCGGCCTCGGATTTGAGGCTGATTCCCTTTCCCAAAACGGTCGAGCTGAAGCCGGGGCGATGCGACCTCGGCGCCGCGCTGGTCCTGGAAGCGCCAGCCGGGGAGCTGCCGGCGCTGGCGAAATCCCTGAACGAAGAGCTCAGAAGAGCCGGCCTGCCAGGCCTCTCGGACACCCGGGCGGGAAGCGAGGCCCTCGTCTTCCGCCTGGGCCGCGCCGGAGCGACGGCGACTCCGGGAGCGGTTCCCGGCGGCGACTGCCCGGAGCGCTATCGCCTGGAGGTGAGCCCCGAAGGCATCGCGGGACGCGCGGCCACGCCCGCCGGGTTGTTCTATGGGGTCCAAACCCTCTGCCAGTTGATCCGCGCCAACCGCCAGGAAACCGCCCTCCCCTGCGTGAGCATCGGCGATTACCCGTCGCTGCGCTGGCGGTGTTTCCAGGACGACATGACCCGCGGCCCCAGCTCGACCCTGGAGACGCTGCGATACGAAGCCGCGCTGGCGGCTTCTCTCAAGCTCAACCTCATGACCTTTTACATGGAATACCAGTTTGCCTTTCGCAAACACCCGAAGATCGGACCGAAAGACGGCTCGCTGACTCCGGAGGAGCTGAGCGCGCTGGTGGAATTCGCGCGGCCGCTCCATCTCGACCTTCTCGGCAACCAGCAGTCCTTCGGACATTTCGGGCAGATTCTTCGGCATCCCGAGTACGCCGCCTTGCGGGAGGTCCCCGATGTGCTGACGCCTGTAAAGCCCGAAACCTACCAGTTGCTGGACGATCTATACGCCGAGGTCTGCCCGCTGCTGCCGTTCCCGTGGTTCAACGTGTGCTGCGATGAAACCTGGGGCCTGGGAACGGGCCCCTCGCGGGAACTGGCCGCGAAGATCGGCGAGGGCGGCGTTTACGTGCAGCACATTCTAAAGGTGCGCGAACTGCTCCAGCGCCGCCAGAAACGCATGATGATGTGGGGCGACATCATCCTCCAGCACCCCGACCACCTCAAAAACATCCCCAAGGACGTCATCATGCTCACCTGGGGCTATGACCCGCGCCCCAGCTTCGAGGACCAGATCGTTCCGTTTGCCCGCTCGGGCTACGAGTTCTTCGTCTGCCCCGGAGTGAACAACTGGAGCCGCATCCTGCCCGACTTCGGCGCGGCCTTGACCAACATCCAGCACTTCGTGCGCGACGGCGTCAAACACGGCGCCCTGGGGATGCTGAACACAGATTGGGAAGACGATGGCGAGGCCATCAACGCGGTGAAATGGCATGCCGACGCCTGGGCAGCCGAATGCGCCTGGAATGCCTCGCAAACACCGCCGGATCTCTTCAATCGTCGGGCCGGGGCGGTGCTCTTCGGCGAGAAGGGCGGCCGCTTTGGCCAGGCCATCGAACTGCTCGCGCGCACCCACCGGATGCGCGGCATGCAGGGCATGCTCAACAGCCGGTTCTGGGCCGAGGATTTCATGCCCCGCTCCAGCCCCGAGACCCTCCGCGCGAGCGCTTCAAACCTGCTGGCGGCCGTGCGCCCGGCCATTGTCCACCTCAGCGCCTGCCGGCAAGAGGCGGTCGCCAACCAAGCCGTCCTCGACGCCATCCTGTTCGGCGCGCGGCGCATGGAACGGATCGGCCAGCGCATGCTCGACGGCCTCGAAGCGGCGCAGCTCTATGAGCGGGCCGCGGAACAGGCGGGCGGCCCCGGCTCCGCCGAGGCCGGCGCCCTGCTCCAGCGCGTGGAGACCCTCGTTCGCGCCAATCGTGAGGCGCATGCCGCCCTCGGGGCTGACTTCGCCGCGCTGTGGCGGTCGGAGAGCAAACCTTATGCCCTGGATTGGACGCTGAAACGCTACACCAACAAGGTGGCCTCGTTCGACCGTTTGCTGGGGAAGATCCGCCTGGCCAGGACCGACTGCGCGGCCGGCAAGCGCATCCCTCAGCCCGAGGAGGTCGGACTGGCGCTGCCGTCAGTCCAGGTGCGGAACCCGCGCCCGCGGGAAGTCGTGGCTGCGCCCCTGGCGCCCGAGGCGCCCTGGATCGTCCCGGAAGCGACCCACAGGCTCGGTGTCCGCATCGCTGCCGGGCCGCGGGATCGCTCTGACACGCCGATCGAGCTCGAACTGGCCCTGCCGTCGAGCCTGGTCGGTAAAAGCGCGGCCGTGGCAGTGCTGGGAGGCGACCCTGCCCTCCGCGCGCCGGCACAGGTGGATGCGGGCGTTTCCTCGAACAAGGCGCGATTGGTGTTCCTGCTGCCCGGACGCCTCGCCGCCAACACCGAAACGGCGGCGCATGTCTATCTGGGGTTGCCTGACACCGTTCCGCCCCTTTCACAGGCCTGCTCGGTCAAGGAAGGCTCCAAAGGCATGAAGTGGATCGAGAATGACAAGGTGCGGCTGCTGCTGGGGCCCGAGGGCGGGCATGTCTATCGCTGGGAAGCGAAAGCGGCAGGCGGGCGCGACCTGACCCAGCCGGGCGAGGGCGGCTGGGCCGGCTTCTGCGACATCGGCGCCCTGCGGAGCGCTCCTTACACGCTGAACTGCCTGGCGCGTGGCCCGGCCCTGGTTCGCTTTGCCTGTGCCGAGCCCTCCGGCCACACCAAGACGATCAGCCTTTTCAGCGGCTGCAGTTGGATCGAGGTCCTGCTGAGCGAACCCAGCCCGGTCTTCTGGAACTTCGACAATCCCCGAAACTTCGCCGCGGACGGCCCTTCGCCGGGAACCTACCTCTTTTCCGACGGCCGAACCGGAAAGGTGGGACGAGAGGCCGATGGGGTGCCCGCGCAGGTCAAGGCGTCCAACACGAGATGGAGCGTCAAGTTCAACCCGGACGGTTTGGCCCTTGGCATGGCGACTCCGGGAACGGCAGCGTTTCATCACGTGGCCCCCGGGGCCGCCGCCG
>JAKLEJ010000483.1 GCA_022711695.1 Verrucomicrobiota bacterium
ATTCCAGCGCGCGCACCAGGTAGCCGCCCGATCTCTCGTGGGCCTCGAGCTTGAGCAGATTGCGTTTGCCGGCCTCCATCAGCATTTCGTTGAAGGAACGAAAGCCGTAGGCCCGCTCGTTGAACCCGGGGTTGCGGCGCTTGATGGCTTGCTTGATCATCGACCCCCAGATGGGCTCATCCTCGTCCCGCTCCTCGGTCAGCGCCTCCAGCGTCTCGACCACCAGCGCAAAGGCCTTCTCCAGCGAGGGGCCCTTGGCGGCGGCTTCGGCCGGCCGGGCCTGCGCGTCGGCGGCCGCGCCCGCCCGCCCCCGGGACTTGGACGCGCTGGCCCGCACCAGGTCGTCGTAGTAGAGAAACTCGTCGCAGTTGTTGAGAAACAGGTCCGAGGTCGAGTTCTTCACCCCCACGCCGATGACTTTCTTGGCGTTCTCGCGCAGCTTGCTGACCAGCGGCGAGAAATCCGAATCGCCGCTGACGATGACGAAGGTATCGACGTGCCCCTTGGTGTAGCAGAGGTCCAGCGCGTCCACCACCATGCGGATGTCCGCGGAGTTCTTGCCGGACTGGCGGATGTGCGGGATCTCGATGAGCTCGAAGGCGGCTTCGTGCAGGTCCCGCTTAAAGGACTTGTAGCGGTCGAAATCGCAGTAGGCCTTTTTGACGACGATATGGCCCTTGAGGAGCAGTCGTTCGATCACCTTTTGGATCGAGAAAGGCGGGTAGTGGGCGTCGTGAGCGCCAAGGGCGATGTTCTCGAGGTCGAGAAAGACCGCCATGGTGGCGTTGGTTTCGTGAGCGTTCATGGGGTCGGGCGAGTCGGGGCGTTTATGCGGGCGCCGGTCAGCGGCCGGCGCGGTTGGGGTAAGCCGGCTTTTTCACTTTGGACGGCGGGGTCTTCTTGAGGCTCTTGAGAAGTTCATCGACGGCGCGCTCAAGCTGGGGATCGCCGCCCTGGCTCATGCGGCCCGGATCGTCCACCACCTCGATGTCCGGATCCACGCCGTAGCCCTCGATGATCCATTCGCCGCGGGTGTTGTAGATGCCGAAGGTGGGAACGGTGACGCTGCCGTTATCGACCAGCCCTGGCGCCCCCGTCATCCCGATCAGGCCGCCCCAGGTGCGCATCCCGATGAGCGGACCCAGGCCCGCCTGTTTGAAGTAGTAAGGGAAGCAATCGCCGCCCGAACCGCTCCAGCCGTTGATCAGCATGGCTTTCGGACCGTAGTGCGCCACCGGCGGCCAGGGCCAGTCCAGGCCGTCGCGCACGCCCCAGTAGTTCTCGAGCTTGCGGCCCAGCAATTCCACAAAGCGATCTGGGATCTGGCCGCCGCTGTTGAAGCGTTCGTCGATGATCAGCGCGTCCTTCGTGACCTGCCCGCGCCACTGGCGGACCAGCTCTGTCTGGCCGTTCACGCCCGTGTCCGGCACATAGACATAGCCGACGCGCCCGCCGCTGAGCTTGTCGGCGCGCAGGCGGTTCTCGTTGATCCAGGCCAGGTGGCGCAGCCGCGCTTCGCTGGCCAGCGTCTGCACAAGGACCTCCCGCGCGTCGGCCTTCTCGGGTCGACTGTTCACGGTCAACAGCACGGTTTTGTCGGCCAGGCCCTGGAAGGCCGCCCAGGGATCCTGGGCGATGTCCAGCGGTTGGCCGTTCACCGCCAGCAGGTAATCGCCCTCCTTGACGTTGGTCAGCCCCGGCCGCGCCAGCGGGCTGATCGCCTCGCTGTCCCACGGCGCGGCGGTGACGATCTTCTGGATGCGATAGGCGCCGTTCTCGAGGGCAAAGTCGCAGCCCAGGTAGCCCACGCCCCGCTCGGCGGTCCGTTCGGTGTCCCCCCCGCTGCGGTAGGTGTGCGAGGAGTTCAGCTCCCCGATCAACTCTCCGATCACATAATTGACGTCCCAGCGGGTCACGCACGCCTCCAGCAGCCGGCTGTAGCGCTCGCGCATCGCCTGCCAATCCACTCCGTGCAGTTTGGGATCGTAGAAGTAATCCCGCTCCAGCCGCCAGGCGTCGTTAAAGATTTGCCGCCACTCCGCGGCTGGGTCGAGGGTGGTTTCCAAGCCGCCGATCTCGACCTTCTTGTTCAGGTTCTGGGACTCCTTGGGCTCGATGATGGCCCAGGTGGTTCCCTTGCGCGCCAGCAGCTTCTCCCGGCTGGCCGACAACTGCAGGTCGTCGGCGTCGTCCAGCACCCGCTTGCTTTCGCGCTTCTCCAGATCGTAAAACTCGACCGGGCTGCCGGAAGTGTCCGCGCCGACTCGCGGCAGAACCCGGTAGAGCAGCTTGCCCGCCACCGCGCAGAGATCGCTGTAACGGCCGGCCTTCGGCGGCAGCAGCACCAGCCGGCGCTCGAAATCCTCCAGGTCGATCTCCACCGGTTTGGGCTTCTTCTCTTCCTTCTTTTCCGGCTTGGCCTCGGCGCTCTTTTCGTCGGCTTTCCTGGCGGTGTCGGCGGGCTTTTCCTCCTCCTTGGCTGCCGTCTTCTTGTCCTCGCTCTTCTCCGCGGGCTTCTTCTCGCCGCCCTTGCGGTCGTCGTCCTTCTTCTTGTCCTTGTCAGGCTCCTCGTCGTTGCGCGGGGCCAGGGGAGAGGGCACGTCCTTGCGGAGGGGCACGGCGGCCAGCCGGTAGGTGTTGGCGTAGATCCAGGTGTTGTCCAGTTCGCTGTAGGAGGCCGCAAACTGGCGGCCAGTGCGCAGATACAGATATTTGCCATCCGGGTCGAAGACCGGGTCCTCGTCGTTGTAGAAGCCGGAGGTGACCTCGTGGCGTTTGCCGCCGGCGTAGTCGTAGAGGACGATGGCGCTGTTGCGGGTCTCCTTGTCTCCGGCGTAGGCGATCCAGCGGCTGTCCGCCGACCAGCTTGCGGCGAACGCGCTCAGCGCGCCGTGGTAGGCCCATTTCTGCTGGTCGATGAACCGGTGGGTCCGGGTGTCGAAATCGTAAACCCAGATTTTCATCGCCTGGTCAATCCAGAGAATCTTCATGCTGTCGGGCGCCCATTGCGGACGGTAGCGAAAGCCGGGGCCCAGGCGGGTCAGGGTCTCCTCCGCGCCGGAGCCGTCGGCGGGCCGGATGGTGAGCTCGTATTCGCCGCTGCGGTCGCTGAAAAAGGCCACCCGCTTGCCATCGGGCGACCAGGCCGGAGTGCGCTCGGCCACTTCGGGGCTCAGGGTGAGGTTGCGCACGAATCCATGCTCGGCCGGGGCGGAGAAGAGATCGCCTCGAGCCTCGAAG
>JAKLEJ010000484.1 GCA_022711695.1 Verrucomicrobiota bacterium
CTCCACAAGCAGCTCGCGCTGCTGTCGCCCGTTCTGCTGAACTTCCGAGATGGCGTGGCGCGGCCGGGCAAGTGGGTGCCGGAGAACGAGTGGCCGGACGTCAGGATGGAGCAGGGCAGGGGGCCGGACGAACGCGAGACCCTCTCGATCCATGCGGCGGGCAATTGCCGCAGCGCCTGGCGGTGCCGCGTCCAGTTGCCCGCCGGCCGCTATCGCTTCGAGGGGGCCGCCCGCAGCGAGGCAATCCAGCCGCTGAGCGATGCCGTGGGCGATGGAGCGGGCTTGCGCGTTTCGGGCGCGGACCGCGTCCGCAATCCCAAGCTGGTTGGCACAGCCGGCTGGACGCGGCTCGCGCATGAGTTCACCGTGGCGGAAACGGGCGCCGAGGTGGTGCTGGTCTGCGAGCTGCGAGCCGTCAAGGGCAAGGTCTGGTTCGATCTCGGGAGTCTCCAGATTGTCGCGTTGAAGTGAAGACCCCAGGCCAGACTGCCCCGGGCCGGCCAGACCCCGGCGGGCCCGGCCTGCAGGGGCGGGCCAGAGTGGCCGCGGCCATGCGCGGGGGGCGCCCCGACCGGCCGCCGGTCTTCTGCCAGCTCTCCCTGGGACACTATTTCCTGAACACGCGGATTCCTCCGCATCGCATCTGGTTTGCCAGCGAAAGCTTCGCCGAGGCCCTGGTGGCCCTCCAGCGCCGTTACGGTTTCGACGGGATTCTCATCAATTTGCCGGGCCGCCCGGAGGAACTGCTCCAGGACATCCAGTCCGTGGAGGTCTCCGGCAGGGGCGAGCGCGTCTGCTGGCGCGACGGCTCGACCACCGTCTTCCCCGAAGACGACAATCCGTGGCATGAAACGGCGGAGGGCCGGCCGCTTCGCCGCGCAGATTGGAGCGCGCTCGATCCGGACGGCCCCCTCGATCTGGGGGATTGCTCGGGCTACTGGTGGAACACGTATCACGTGGCCCGCCTCCCGGCGGGCGTGGGCGTTCCCTTCCTCCTGGAGCCGCCGGACTCGTTTCTGCGGACGATCCGCAGCGTGAGGGCGCAGACCCGGGGAGAAGTGTCGATTCATGGGGAGGTCTTTTCGCCGTTTACGCACTTCATGGAGCTGTTTGGCTACGAGACCGCGCTGCTGGCCCTGGCGGAAGACGCCTCTCGCGCGCAAGCCTGGCTGGAAAGATTGACCGCCTCGGCGGCGTCCTGGGCGGTGGCCCAGGCCCGCGCGGGCGTGGACGCGGTTCTTATTTCCTCCGCGTTTGCGGGCGGGGGCTTCATTTCCCGGGATTATTACGCCCGCTTCGTGCTGCCCCATGAGCGCGCCCTGGCCCGGGCGGTGAAAAGCGCTGGCGCGCCCGTCTATACCCACACCTGCGGACGAATCGCGGACCGCCTCGACCTGATGGCCGAGACCGGCATTGACGGCCTGGACACGCTGGACCCGCCGCCGCTGGGAAATGTCGATCTGGGGGAGGCCAAACGGACCGTGGGGCGGCGGCTCTTCCTCAAGGGCAACATGAACCCCGTGGCCCTGCTGGCGGCGACCGAGCCGGAGCAGGTTGCGGCGGAGGCCCGGAGATGCCTGGAACAAGCCGCGACGGGCGGAGGCTACATCTTGAGCACGGCCTGCTCCGTGGCCCCGCGGCTCGAGCCCTGGAAGCTGGAGATGCTGGTTCCCCTCGCCGAGGCCTTCGCGCGCGGTCGCTGAGCGCGCTTTCCGGCGGCATTTTTTTAATGGCGTTTTTGCGGCGACTCGCTTTAATTCGAGGGCATGACCATTTGGATATTGGCGGTGGTAATGGTGGCAATCGCGGTCTCGGCCGGCTACGCCCAGGGGGCGATCATGGGTGTGTTTTCCCTGGTGGGCATCGTGGCCGGTGTCTTTTTGGCCATGCCCTTGTCTCCGATGGTCACGCCCATCCTGCCCCTTTTCGGCATCACCTCCACCGTCACCCAATCGGTGATCGGGCCCATCGTTGCTTTCTTTCTGGTGGGCATCGCGTTCAAGGTCGCCGGCAAATTCGTTCATCGGAAGGTCGAGTACCATTACAAGTACAGGCTTTCGGACGGCGAGCGGGCGTTGTGGGAGCGGATGAACCGCCGCGTGGGCGCGTCGCTGGGCAGCATCGGCGGCGCCATCTACTTTCTCATGATCTGCCTCCTGGTCACCGTGCTCGGCTACTTCACCACCCAAGTCGGCGCATCCGAAAGCAGTTCCACCCTGGTGCGGTTCTTTAACCGCATGGCCGAGGATGTCCGGGACACCCGCATGGACAAGGTGGTCGGCGGCCTGAGCCCCGCGCCCCAGAGCTACTACGAGACCTGCGACCTGATCGGCTTTTTGGCACAGAACCGGGATGTCTTCAAGCGCATGCGCATGTATCCCCCTCTCTACGCCCAGGGCTCCGCGCAGTACCTGGACAACGACGCCGAAAAGAGCCGGAGCACAGCCCTGCGCGGCATCGCCGACGACGAACAGTATTTCAAGATGCTCGGAACCGAAACCGACCCCTCGCTCATTCTCGAACACGTCAACACCCAGGCCGTCCTGACCAACGCCGAGGTCCGCGCCTTTGTCGCCTCGCTCGACGTGAACGACTTGATGACCTACCTCAAGACCGGGCGGTCGCCCAAGTACTCCGAGGAGAAGATCCTGGGCCAATGGGTCTATAACTTTCCGGCCAGCCTGGTGCTGGCCAAGCGCGAGAAGCCGAATATGCTGGCGTCCGACCTGATCCGCTACCGGCGGGAGATGGAGGACCGATTCGACCAGGCCACCCTCTACGCCACCCTGAACAATGTCTTCACTATCAAGCTGCCGTCGCGAATGGAAAACACCCCCATTCCCGGCGTCACCAACTCGTCGCCGCGCTCTTCCTACACCGGCGCCTGGAAGAAGAGCGGCTCAGGCTACACGCTCGACCTTCACTCGCGCAGCGGCAACCGCGTCGAAACGGGTCCCCTGCGGGTGGAGAAGGCCAGCGGTCGCTCCGGGGGCAGCGAGGTGGACCGGATGACCTTCTCGATGGATGGGAAGACGGTCTGCTTTGACCGGATTCCGGAGTAGCGGAACCGCCGCGCCGCTCCTGGCCGTTATTGCTGGTAGCGGACCGGGGTGGGCTTGATGCGGAACGGGTCTATGGGAGAGACCGAGGAGCCCGGGGTGAACACGGGATTGGTGCTGACCACCGTGAAGTCGCGCGGGCCTTCCACAGTCAGCACGCCGTTTCCCGCCTCCGGTT
>JAKLEJ010000485.1 GCA_022711695.1 Verrucomicrobiota bacterium
CCTGATATTTAACCCGTTCGAGCGATAAAGTTGCAAGCCCGCAGTCCGCGCCCGCGCGCCACCCGGGGGGGGCGTGGCGTCGTTCGAAGGCGCTCAACCGTTCGGAAACGCCATCTGTTCGGCATAAGTGTCCTGAAACTCGGCATCTTCATGGAGGCAAAGATGATCCTGCTTGCCAAGCGCCGCCGCGCAGGCCGCGGCGCCCTCGGCGCCTCCCAGCAGCACGAGCTTCGCCCCCAGCAAGGCGGTGTTGCCCGCCGCCTGCACCTTCGAGACCGGGAAGTCGATCAGCCCGATCCGCCGCGCGCTGGCGCGGTTGATGTAGTTGCCGAACGCCCCCGCCAGGAAGACCTGCTCGACGTCCTCCAGGGACGCGCCCCAGGTCTTCGCCAGGATTCGCACGCCGGCGGCGATGGCCCCCTTGGCCAGTTGCAGTTCCCGGATGTCTGCCTGGGTCAGGAACACCGGCGGGGCCAGCGGGGCCCGGTCGCGCTGCGCCAGGCGCCCGCTGGGCTGCACCCAGCCCAGTTCGAGGCCGCAGGCCACCGCGTCCACCAGGCCGCTGCCGCAGATGCCGCGCGGCTCGACGTTGCCCAGCACATGGCAATCGAGGGCGCCGTTGGCGATCGTGACGGCCGAGATGGCCCCGGTGGCGGCGCGCATGCCCATCGAGATGCGGGCGCCTTCGAAAGCCGGCCCCGCGGCGGTGGAAGCGCAGACGAGGCGGCGGCGGTTGCCGACCACGATCTCGCCGTTCGTGCCCAGGTCGATGAGCGCGCACAGGGCCTCGCTCTCGTGAAGGCGCGTGGCCAAAATGCCTGCCAGGATGTCGCTGCCCACGAATCCGCCCATGCAGGGCAGAAAACGGACTTCGGGATTGCTGGCGAGCGACCACCCCAGGTCCGGGGCGGCGAACGCCCGCAGCCCGCATTCGAGCGGCTCGAACGGGCTGTGGGAGAGCGGGGTCGGATCGATGTCGCAGAACAGGTGGTGCATCACCGTGTTGCCGGCCACCACCACGTCCCTGAGTTCCGTCTGCCGCGGCCCGGCTTCCTGCGCCAGCCCGGCGACCATCTCCCCGATCTGGCCGCGGATCAGCCCGCAGAGCGTTTCCCGCCCGCCCGCCACCGCATGCTCGATGCGGCTCATCACATCCGCGCCGTGGCGGGCCTGGCGGTTGAGCGCCATCCGCACCCCCAGAACCTGAGCGGTGCGCAGATCGATCAACTGCGCCACCACGGTCGTGGTGCCCAGGTCCACCGCCACCCCCAGCCCTTCGCGAGGCGTAAACGAGAGCACCGAGGCGTGGTCGGCCAGGATGGGCGCCTCCCATTGGGCGAGTTCGATGGTCAGGTCGCCCGTCGCCCGGGCCCGGCACGCCAACCGCCAGCCCTCGGCCAGTTCCGCGGCGGTGAGAACCCGGGATTCCTCGGCCGTCACCGGCAGTTCCCCGGCCAGCACACGGATCTTGCAGCCGCGGCAGCGGCCGCGTCCGCCGCAGGGAAACTCGACGCCCTGATCGAACAGGATCTCCTGCAGCGGAATGCCGCGCGACGCCCGGATCGTTCGGCCCAGCGGCTGCAGCTCTATGGAAACCGTTTCGCTCATGCGCGGCGCAGCATGGGGCAACCGGTCCCCCAAGGCGATGTTTTTGAGGGCCGAACGTCTCCGCCCCGCCAAGCTCGCCGCCGCATTTTGTTTGAAATGGAGCGGGCGTTCGCGTTGAATGCCGGCGCGCATGAACGTGCCATTCCTCAATCTCGCCGCGCAATTCGAGTCCTTGAAAGCCGAATTGCTGCCCGCGGTCGAGCGGACGCTTGCCTCGGGCCACTACGTGCTCGGCCCCAATGTGGCGGCGCTGGAGCAGGAAATCGCCGCCCGCGTGGGCGCCGGCTTCGGCATTGGCGTCAACTCCGGGTCGGACGCCCTGACCCTCACGCTGCGGGCCCTGGACATCGGTCCCGGCGACGAGGTCATCACCACGCCGTTCACCTACATCGCCCCGGCCGAATCCATTTCCCAGATGGGGGCAAGGATTGTCTTCGCCGACATCCATCCGCGCACCTTCAACCTCGATCCGGCGGACGTGTCGCGCAAGATCACCGCGCGCACCCGGGCGATTCTGCCGGTGCACCTGTTCGGCCAGGCGGCGCAACTGGACGATTTCCTGGCGCTGGGGCAGGCCCGGGGCATCGAGGTGGTGGAAGACTGCGCGCAAGCCATCGGGGCCGACTATCGCGGCCGGCCGGTGGGGGCCTTTGGCGCCGCCGGCTGTTTCAGCTTCTATCCGACCAAAAACCTCGGCGCCGACGGCGACGGCGGCATGATCGTCACCTCGGACGAAGCCTTGGCCAGGAAGCTGCGGATGCTCCGCGTCCATGGCATTGAACGGCGTTACTACCACGATCTGCACGGCTACAACTCGCGGTTGGACGAGCTCCAGGCGGCCATCCTCCGGGTCAAGTTGCGGCGTCTGGACGCCTGGAACGTTCGCCGCGCGGAGATCGCCGCCCGTTACACGGCGGCCCTCGAAGGCCTTCCGGTGGAGACGCCGACCACCTGCGAACTCAACCGGCATGTCTTTCACGTTTACGCCATCCTCACCGAGCAGCGGGACGAGTTGCTTCAGTTCATGGCCCAGCGCGGCGTGCCCTCGATCGTTTACTATCCGCTGCCCTTGCACCTCCAGAAGGTCTTCGCCGACCTGGGCTACAGGCAAGGCGACCTGCCCGTCGCCGAGAGCGTCTCGGAACGGATTCTGCCCCTGCCGATCTACCCGGAGCTGACCGATGAGCAGGTGGATTACGTGGCCGGGGTGATTCGCCAGTTCCCCTTTGGCGACCACGAATAAGAAGGCTCCGGCCTGGGGAGACCGGAGCCCGCGAAATCGGCGAACTGAGTGCGGCGTCACTTGGCGCCCTGGTCGATCCAAGCCCGAATCAGGCCAACTTCCTCCTTGCTGAGAGGCTCGCCCTTGTCTTTGGGGGGCATGGACCGGACCTGGGTCCGCGCCACGGCATACACCAGAAGGCTCTTGGCGCTGTCGCCCACCACCACCACTTTGCCGTCCTCACCGCCCTTGAGCACAGCCGCCGCCGAATCGAGCCGAAGCTTGCCCTTGGGCTTTTCCGGGCCGTGACAATCCAGGCAGCCTTTCTGCAGGATCGGTTGGATGTGCTCCGAGAACAACACCCCCTGCCTTCCGGACGGTGGCGGGAGCTTGCTGGGATCCAGCT
>JAKLEJ010000486.1 GCA_022711695.1 Verrucomicrobiota bacterium
GGTCTTCGGGAAATCGCAGCGTCTCGCCCGAGTCGCGCATGGCCAGGGTCCAGGCGCGAGTCTCGGCGCGATCGAGCCCGCGGAAGAACACGGCCATGAGCAGCGCGGCCATCTGGTAATCCGGGGCCCGGCCCGCGGTGTATTCGGCCACGAGCGTCTGGATTTCTGCCGCGGTGAGGGCGTGACCGTCGCGTTTGGATTCGATCGACGAAACGAAGTTCACGCGCCCAGCATTGGCCAAGCCGCCGCAAAGTGCAACCCCCCGAATCCGCGAGGAACCTCCCTGGGGCGGAGCGGCGACACTCTTTGCCAAACGCGCAGCCGGCCGGCGATTTTCCTCGCGGGGCGGGGCGGTTTTTTCAAAGCTGACCCATGCCGAAGTGGGGCAAGATGGTCGTCGGGCTGTTGCTGCTGCCGGTGTGCGCCGGCGGCGCGCGGGCGCTCTGGCGCGTGCTGGCCCAGGCGGGCGACGCCGACACGTTCTGGGCGGCGGCCCTTGGGGGCGCGGCCTGCTGGTGGGTCATCTACCTGCTGTTGCCCAAGCCCATGTGGGTTTACGTGTTCGGCCACGAACTGACTCACGCCCTCTGGGTCTGGCTCTTTGGCGGCCGGGTCAAGAAGTTCAAGGCCACCTCGAGCGGCGGCCACGTGGTCACCACCACCAGCAACTTCGTCATCACCCTGGCCCCGTATTTCTTCCCCGTCTATGTGGCGGCGGTCATCCTGGTCTTTCTGGCGGGAGACCTGGTCTGGGACTGGACGGCTCACCGCGTCTGGTTCCACTTCCTGATCGGCGCCGCCTACGCGTTTCATGTGACCCTCACCTGGCATATCCTGCAGACGCGCCAGACGGACATTACCAGCCAGGGTTATCTCTTTTCCGCAGTGGTGATCTTCCTGGGCAACCTGGCCGTGCTCATGGCCGGAGTGCCGCTGCTGGCGGGCAAGCCGAGCCTGCGAACCGCGTTCGAGTGGTGGGGCCGCGCCATCGGCGAGATGGCGCAGTCGTTGGCTCGGCTGGTTGGCGGGTCGTGGTAGAGTGGCCTCGCGAATCAGAGTTCCGCGTTTACGCGGTCCGGGCGAAGCGTGCGCGCCAGCGTTTTGGAGTGCGCCGCGCCAGCGGCGCTTTGGAACTGAGGGCGAACCCCGGCCAGCCGTGACAAACCGGATATCACCTGCGAGCAGGGCGCCCCGCAAAGCGGCGCAGAACCGCCGCAGTCCAAAACCTGGCGGAACCACAACGACCCACACCTGGCGATCGACCTCGTTTGCTTTGCTTCGTGGCTTCGCGGCTTCGTGTGAGGTTGGAACAAGTTGGGGCTCGCGAGGACGCTCGCCCTCCAGGCTCCGCGGTCTCCTCGCATCCTTCACGCCTTCGACCATGCCCCAGGCTGACCAGCCAGGGAACTCTGCGCGCAGATTCAGGGCGCGAATCGAGGCTTTCCCAAAGCCGGCCGCTGTGCTACTGACAGCGGTCTTATGAGTAAGACAGCTCTTCTGTTTGCGGGACAAGGCGCCCAGGAAGTCGGCATGGGGCGCGACCTGGCCGAGAAGTATCCTCTGGCGCAGCAATGGTTCGACCGGGCCAACGAGGCCCTCGGCTACGACCTGGCCAAAGTCTGCTTCGCCGGTCCGGACGAAGAGCTGACCAAGACCGAGAACGCGCAGCCGGGCATCTTCCTGGTGAGCTGGGTGGCCTTCGAGCTCCTGCGCGAGCAGGCGCCCTCGCTCAGCTTTGCGGCCACGGCCGGGCTCTCGCTCGGCGAGTTCACCGCCCTGACGGCGGCGGGCGTCTTGAGCCCGGAGGACGGCTTGAAGGTGGTGCGCCTGCGCGGACGCTACATGCAGGAGGCCTGCGACGCCACCCAGGGCGGCATGGCCGCGGTCATCGGACTGGACGAGGCCGTCACCCGCGCCGTCTGCCAGGAAGCCGGCGTGGAAGTGGCCAACCTGAACTGCCCCGGGCAAATCGTGATCTCGGGGCGGGCGGACCGGATGGAGGCCGCGTGCGCGCTCGCCAAGGCCAGGGGGGCGCGCCGGGCCCTGCCGCTGCCGGTGGCCGGCGCATATCATTCCGCGCTCATGGCCGGCGCCCAGCCCAAGCTGGAGGAGGCCCTGCGGGGCATTCCCATCAACCTGCCCAACGTGCCGGTGATTTCCAATGTGACCGCCCGGCCGCACGAGGCCCCGGCCGACATTCACCGCCGCCTCGTCGAGCAGGTCACCTCCCCGGTGCGCTGGGAAGACTCGATGCGCGGTCTGATCGCGCAAGGGTTCACCCGCTTCATCGAGCTGGGGCCGGGCACAGCACTCTCCGGGTTCCTCAAGCGGATCGACAAGAACGCGCAGGTCTTCAACGTATCCAACGTGTCCAGCCTGGAAGCGACCGCCAAGGCGCTCGCCGGCTGACGCCCCAACCCCGGCACGACCCCGCAGGTCAGAGTTCCGCGTTTACGCGGTCGGGGTGAATCGCGCCCTGCACTCCGCATGCCCCGACCGCCTTCAGGCGGAACGCTGGCGCAAGAGACGAATGTCCAACGCCCAGCGCGCGGCGGGGCGGCGCTCCCGCTGGGTGGCGGCGACGGAGCGCCAGTTCGAGCTTGGCAGAAGGCCGGGAACGAGGCAGGTTTCAGTCGATGAAAGCGGCATCGGATTCCCTGACGCGTTGGGCGACTCCAGTTGCCACAGTCGGGAAAACGACGCGTCTTCTTGCCGGCCGTTGCGCGCTTTGCTCCCTCTTGTCCCTGTGCTGCATTGCGCTTCCTCGGGCGCAGGCCCAGACGCTCGATCGGTGGAGCGCAACGGGGGTCTTCACCAATCCAACGCCGTGGCTCGACAACGCGGCGCGATCCAACCGCGCGCCGGCAGCGGCGGATTTCTCCGCCACAACAAACAGCAACGGCCCGGCTGCGGCGCGCGAACGCTTTTTCGAACTCGCCACCCGCCGACGGTTTCCGCGGATCGACTTCCAGCCTTGGGAGCGTTTGCGCCCGAGCACCCTCGGGCTGAACGTCGAGCAGGGTCAGGGCGGCCTCCAAGTCACCACCCCGGTCGGGCTGGGTCTGAGCCCAAGCGAGGCGCGGAGCTGGATCGCGCCCTTTTCCGAGACGGTGCTAACCAACTTCGACGCCTTCGAGCGCGCCTACCGGAGCGCGCTGGCGCCGGCCGAGCTGGGCGGGCCGGGGCTGACGTTCGCCGAGGCGCAAACGGCCGCGTTTCAGAGCGTGCTGGCC
>JAKLEJ010000487.1 GCA_022711695.1 Verrucomicrobiota bacterium
ACTTGCCTGATCTATCGATTCGGGGGGCCAATTAGACCGTTATGCGGGTAAAATTACCTGTAATTACTGTTAGTTTAGCATAAAACCGCATTGAATTCAATAAAATGCGATAATTCACTGATTTCACACCATAAGTTAGACTAACTTCTTGTAATTTCCCCTGTTTTGTGCTTTAATAATCCAAGAGCAGGAGGGTTTATGTTTAATTCCGCTAACGATGAAGAGTGGCGACTCGCCCGGTTGGAGCGGCTGGGCCTCAAAGAGGATCCCTTTAAGCTTTCCGCGGATCCGCGTTTCCTTTTCCTGGGGCCCGAGCACCTGGCTGTCTACCGCCAGGCCCAGGGAGTCATCTCGCGCCGCCGCGGGTTGGCGCTCATCTCCGGCGACATGGGCATGGGCAAATCCTCCCTCGCCCGGCGTCTCTACGACGTCTACGCTGCCGAAGAGAACGTGCTGATCTGCTACATCCACACCGCCGCCTTCAAGTCGGCCATGGATGCCGCCCGCCAGATCTCCATGGCGCTCAACGTGCCGCCGCAGCGCTCCTTCCAACGCCAGATGGAAGGCCTCGAACGCCTCATGGCCGACGCCTACACCGCGCGCCGCAATGTCATTATTTTACTCGATGACGCCCAGTTGATGGACCCCGACGCGCTCGAAGTCATCCACCGCCTCTACAACTTCGACTACGACTCCAAGGTCGTCCAGGTGATCGCCTTTGGCCAGCTCGAAATGGCTGCCGTCTTCGAGACCAACAAGGCCGTCAACGCGCGCGTCTTTGTCCGCCTGGCGCTTCCGCCGCTCACCCTTTCCTCCTCTCTCCAGATGGTGCTCTTCCGGCTGCGCGTGGCCGGACGCAACAGCGCGCTCATCGATGACGACGCCTTCGAGCTGCTCTATGAGATCTCGCAGGGCGTCCCGCGTGAGATGATCCGCCTGTGCGCCCTGGCCATCGACTCGCTCCTGCAATCGGATGCCACCACCATCAATATCGATATCGCTCGCGAGGTGACCAAGCCATGACCTCTTCCCATTCCTCCAACCGCAGCGCCTGGGTGCAACTCTATGAAGCCCGGCGAGTCCTCGCCGAGCCCGAGACCCGTCCGCCAGGCCGCCCGCCAGCGCCCATCCCGCGCCACAAGGTCGGCATCACCCTCTCGCAGGGCGAAGTCAACGAGCTGGAAGCCTGGCAGGACCGCCTCTCCAACCTGCTCGGCCGCAAGGTCTCCGTCGGTGAAACCGTCGGCATCCTCACGCGCATCTGCACCGGCCGCCTGGTCCGCCTGGGCGAAGACGCCAACGTCGACAACCTCCTCCAACTGGTCGAACGCATGGCCGGGGCGGGTGAGTAATTTCTACCGATAATCCTACCGATTTAGGGAAGAAATAACAATGCCGTTCTTTCTCGAAACACCCTCCTCCCTCGGCCTCCTCCCAAAAATCCTCCGCTTTTCCTGCGGTGGGAGGGCTTGCCAAAATCGGTTTTTGTCTGTATGATAAATAGAAAATATGTTCTGTTATTTTTCACCAGCCGCGCATCATAAAAGGGGGGTCCATCACGGACCAGCCCCCCTTCACTCCGCAGGGACGCCATGCTGACCCGCACCTCGCTCCTCATCCAACAGCTCGTCGACTCCGGCGCGGTGCGCGTGGACCTGGCCACCGGCGTGGTCACCGGGCTGCGCGGACGGCCGCTCAAGCCGCGCCTCGACCGCTCGGGCTACGCCACGGTCAGCCTGGCGCGCAACCACTTGCCGGTGCACCGCATCGTCGCCTACGCCGCCTTCGGCGAGCGCGCGCTGCAGGCCGGCACGGTCATCACGCACATCGACGGCGACCGCGGCCACAACGCCGCCGCCAACCTGCGCGTGCAGCCGGCCGCCGCCCGCGCGCGATCCGCCCGCACACGCCCTGTGCCCGGTGCTTTCCCGGGTATGGGGTGGGGGGTGAGCCTGCCCGGCGAGCCGGTGCGCGCCGCCTTTGCCACCCGCGAACTGGCCGAGGAATACGCCGCCTGGAAGTTCGGCCCGGCCGCCGAAATTTTGCCCCTGCGCTAATTCTGGAGGACTGATTGGATAATCCCATCGAAGCACCCGTTTTCAAACCCAAGTCCGAACGCTCGCTGCCCTTCCGCGGCAAAGAGATCGCCACCGCCGACCTGGCCGACGGCAAGGGTTACGTCTCGCTGCGCTCGCTGTGCGACGCCTTTGGGCTCGACCCGCGCGCCCAGCGCAAACGCCTGGCCCGCCAGCAGGGCTACTTTGCTCCCTACACCGCCACCATCCTGCTTTCCACCCCCGGCGGCGCGCAGCCGGCCCTGTGCCTGATGGCCTCGGCCGTGCCGCTCTTCCTCACCGGCGTCGAGCTCGAGCGCGTGCTCGACCCTGAAGCCCGCGACCTGCTCACCACCTTCCTCGACGAGGCCCACACCGTGCTGGCCGAGCACTTCGGCATCTCCGAGCGCGGCGAGCTCAACTTCCTGCGCGAGTCGGTCGCCCGCATGGTCGCCGGGCAGGAGGCCTTTGAGGAGCAGCTCGCAAAAAAAGTCGAGGCGGAGCTGGCTGAGCTGCGCAAATCGCATGAAGAGAAGGTCGACCAGATCCGCGGCGCCTTCGGCGATTTGCGCAAGCAGGTCACGCGCATCGAGGCGGTCGCCGGGCCCAAGGTCCGCCTGACCCCCGAGCAGTTGGGCCAGCTCCGCCAGGCCGTCGCCGCCCTCGGCACCCTCATGCAGGAGCAGGGCATCGCCAAGCCTTATCCTGCCATCTACATGGACATCACCCGCCTTTCCGGCGTCAGCCGCTCCGAGGATATCCGCCAGGAAGACTTCCAGATGGTCGTCGACTTCCTCGAAGGCCAGATCCGCGCGCTCACGCGCAAGTCGCAACCGCCCAGCCAACCCTCGTAACTTCAGGGAACCGCCATGGATTCAGCCGTTCAAGCCAGGCCGCTCAACCTGCAAGGCCCCTCGCCCGAGGAGGCCTGGCGCACCGTCCTCGGCCAACTGCAGGGACAGGTGGAGCGCGCTGTCTACCGCACCTGGCTCGAGCCGCTGCGCCCGCTGGCCTTCGCCGACGGCACCTACACCCTGGCCGCCGCCTCCACCTATGCCCGCGACCTGGCCCAGACGCGCTTCGGCGCCACCATCACCCGCCAGCTCGCCGGCGTCTACGGCGGCAAGGTGAAGCT
>JAKLEJ010000488.1 GCA_022711695.1 Verrucomicrobiota bacterium
CGCAGGCCGCCGGCGCCGCGCGCCGGACGCATCCACCGGTGGCGCGAACACGATCCGGTGGCCTGGCTGGCGCGTCAGGATCGGTGGACGCCCTGGTGGGTGGGGCTGCTGATGGCTGCGGCCGCGGTGGCGCCGCTGAGCCGTCTCTTCTTTGTGTGGCTCTTCCCCGGTGTGCCCATTCCCGCCCTGGGTTGGGGGTTGATCGGCCTGGCGCAGATGCTGGCTTTCTTTGGCTTGCGGTTCCTGGTCGCAGGCGTTGCCTGCCGCTTCTTTGTCGCCACCCGGCGAAGCGGCGATTTGGAGCTGCTGCTCAGCGCTCCGCTGGACCGGGAGGGAATCTTGCGCAGCCATCGCCGCGCCTGCTGGAGCGTTCTTCTCGCCCCGCTCCTCATCCTGAGTCTCCTCGTCGAAGTCATCCCTGTGGCGGCGCGACTTGTCGGGTTGGCCGGGATGCCCTGGTTCGATCCGGGCCCGGCGGCGGCGGGAGCGCTGCGGAACTGGGCGCTCAACGCGGGCTGTCTGCTCGCCGACGCCTGGGCCCTGATCTGGGTGGGCGCGTGGACCTCCCTCCGTGCGCGTTCGGTGGGCTCGGCTGTGGCCCGGACCTATCTGCTGGTGGTGTTGGCGCCGTTCCTGGTGACCGCGGCCGGGACTGCGCTCGCGGGCGCCGCCGGGCTGGCCATGCCCCGGGCGTTGCCTGTCTTGACGGTCGCTTTCCTGCTGCTCAAGGACCTGGGCTTCTGGCTGTATGCCCGGCACGCGCTCAAGGATCTCCTGGATGGCCTGCCGCGACCAGATTCCGAGCGCCAGCGCCTTGCGGCCTGACCCCCGCGAGGCTCACTGCGGATTCGAGCCTGCGCTTGGCGCTTGCGCGGAAGTCCCGCGCGGTTAGAGTGCGCTCAGCCGCATGAGCACCTCCTTCCTCGGCCACGCGGGACCGCGGAGCGGTTGGGCGTTGTCCCTCCGCTCTCTCCTGTTTTTTTGGTTCGCGGCGCCCGCCGCACTTCCGGGCGCGCCCGCCGCGCCGGTCGCGGGGTCGGTCGTCGGCGGAGTGTCCGTGGCGCGTTCCAACCATCGGGGCTGGACGGACTCGCTGGCGTTGTCCAACGGCCTGGTCGAGGCCGTGGTGGTCCCTGCCGTCGGCCGGGTGATGCAGTTCCGCTTTGTGGGGGAGGAAGGCGTCTTTTGGGAAAACCCGACTTTGCCTGGTCGGCCGGCGCCTTTTCTCGCCGGCCATTTCGATCCCAAAAAGTTCCAATCCGCCGAATGGTTGAACCTGGGCGGCGATAAGAGCTGGCCGGCCCCGGAGGCCGACTGGCCCGAGTTCACCGGGCGCCACAGCTGGTGTCCGCCGCCCGCCTTCGACGGCATGCCTTGGCAAGCCCGGGTCGAGGGGTCCGAGGTCGAGATGGTGTCGCCGGCGGACCCCTGCTACGGCCTGCGGGTGCGGCGGCGGGTGCGGTTCGAGCCGGGCCAGCCGGTCATGACCGTTGTCACGCGCTTCGAGCGTGTCTCCGGTGCTCCGGCCCGCATCGGCATCTGGACCGTCACGCAACTGCGTGAGCCTGCGGCGGTGGTGGTCCCGAGGGTCCGCGGCTCCGCGCTGGCCGAGGGCCATGTGCTCCTGGGGCCAAACCAGCGTCCGCCCAGCCTGCGGGTCGGGCCGGAGTTCCTTGTCCTCCGACGCGACGCCCGGGCCGGCTATAAAATTGGCAGCGACGCCGGCGCGCTCCTCTGGCTGGGGGAGAAGCATGCCTGCCGGATCGATTCTCCGCGCATCGTGGGCGCCGACTATCCCGACAAAGGCAGCAGCGCCGAAGTCTGGACCAACCCGGACCCGCTGCCCTACGTCGAGCTCGAGATGCTCGGCCCCCTGCGCGCGCTTGGCCCGGGCGAAACCCTCAGCCAGACCAACCGCTACACCCTCCTGCGCCGGGTGGCCGCGGATCCGGCGGCGGAGGCGGCTCGCATCTTCGCCCCGTGAGACGCTTGGCAACGGCATGCTGACCACCCTGCGCATCAAGAACCTCGCCTTGGTGACCGATCTGGCCATCGAGCTGGAGCCGGGCGCCAACGTCATCAGCGGCGAGACCGGCGCCGGCAAATCCATCCTCATCGGCGCCCTGGGGCTGGTCCTGGGGGAACGCGCCGACCGCACCCTCATCCGCAGCGGCTGCGACAGTTGCGCCGTCGAGGCCGTCTTCGACGTGCAGGCGTTGCGCGCGCCGTTGGGGGCGTATCTGGAGGAGAACGGCATCGAAGCCTGCGAGGGCGGGCAGCTCCTGCTCAAGCGCGTCTTCTCCGCCGCCGGGGCCAACCGGCAGTTCGTCAACGGCTCGCCCACCACCCTGGGCGTGCTGGCCACGATTGGCCAGTGGCTGGTCGATATCCACGGTCCGCACGATCACCAGTCGCTGTTGCATCCCGCCCGCCAGCTCGACATTCTGGATGCCTATGCCGGCCTCGACGAGGCCCGAACCGCTTTCGCCAACCTCCTGCGCCAGCGCGCGGCGCTGACGGCTCAAAGGGAAACGCTGACCGTGGACGAGAAGACCCAGGCCCAGCAAGCCGACCTCCTGCGGTTCCAGGCGCATGAAATCGCTGATGCCCGCCTCCAGCCGGGCGAGGACGAGTCCATCGAGCAGGAACACAAACGCGCCAGCAACGCGGCCCGCCTGCTCGAACTGGGTCAGGCCGCCCTGGGCGCGCTGGATGAGTCGGAGGACTCCGCGCTTAGCCGCCTCGCCGTTCTGGGGCGGTCGCTGCAAGAGCTCCAACGGATCGACCCCGCCGCCGCCCCGCTGGCGCAGGCCCAGGAGCAGGGCGTGGCGGCCTTGCGTGAACTCCAGCGCGACCTGTCCCACTACCTCGATCGGATCGACCTGGATCCCGCCCGCCTCCGGGAGTTGGAGGAGCGCCTGAACCTGCTCCAGTCTCTCAAACGCAAGTACGGCCCCTCGATCGCGGCGGTGCTGGCTTTTGGCGAACAGGCGCGGGCCCGCCTGGCCAGCCTGGAACAGCGGGACGCCGAACTGGCGCGAATCCATGCGCAGATGGAGAAGCTCGACCAGGCCCTGCAACGCGCCGGGCAGTCCCTGACCGCCCACCGACACAGGGCGTTTCCGCGGCTCTGCCGGGCGGCGGCGGCCGAACTGGAGGCGCTCGGGTTCATTCAGAGCCGCTTCGAA
>JAKLEJ010000489.1 GCA_022711695.1 Verrucomicrobiota bacterium
CCCCTCGTGTGGTCGCACGCCTGCCACGAGACTGGTCCAACCCAGCCCCCGAGTCAAGACACGCTCGCGCATCGGCGTCATTTCGAGCGGATCGGGAAACCGGCACTATCGAAACAGGACATTTCCGTTGGGGCGCGGCGGCCGGCTACTCGTTCACGGGCGGTTCCGGCCGGCGGCGGTACGCCAACGGCGTGACGCCAAAGCGGTGTTGGAATGCGTATTCCGACGCGATTCGACCACCGATTCCGGGCGCATCCGACCACTGATTCCGGGGCCATC
Organism: Verrucomicrobiota bacterium; assembly: GCA_022711695.1. Taxonomy (GTDB): domain Bacteria; phylum Verrucomicrobiota; class Verrucomicrobiia; order Limisphaerales; family JACRJZ01; genus JACRJZ01. Next base: position 280 of record JAKLEJ010000489.1, read on the forward strand.
CGACCACCCGTTCCGGGGTGACTGGGCCGGCCGCCGGGGCCAAAGCGACGCGGGATAATCTCAAGAATCCGAGTATCGTGGACCCTTTCGGCACACCACAAAATGCCAGAAAGGGAGCGATACCGAATGGAGCGATTATCCATGCGCAAGATCAAGGAAGTGTTACGTCTGAAGTGGAGCTGCGGCCTGAGCAACCGGGCGGTGGCGGGCAGCTGCGCCATCGCCCCCAGCACGGTCCTGGAGTATGTCCGCCGGGCGACGCGGGCCGGCTTGGCCTGGCCGCTGCCCGAGGGCCTGAGCGACGCCGAGCTGGAGGCCCGCCTGTTCGCCCCCGTGGTGGCGTCGCCGGGCCAGCCCCGACCCCTGCCGCAGTGGCCGACGGTTCATCAGGAACTGCGGCGCAAGGGGGTGACGCTGTTTCTGTTGTGGCAGGAATACAAGGCGGTCCATCCCGAGGGCTACCAGTACAGCCAGTTCTGCGAGCGCTACCGCCGGTGGGCCGGCACGCTGGAGGTCTGTCTGCGCCAGGAGCACAAGGCCGGTGAGAAGATGTTCGTGGATTGGGCCGGCCAGACCGTCCCCGTCACCGATCCGGCCACCGGGCAGACGCGCGAGGCCCAGATCTTCGTGGCCGTGCTGGGGGCGAGCAATTACACCTGGGTCGAGGCCACCTGGACCCAGTCCCTGCCCGACTGGATCGCCGCCCACATCCACGCCTGGGAAGCCTTTGGCGGGGTCGCCCAACTGGTGGTGCCCGACAACCTCAAGGCCGGCGTCAGCGCCCCCAACCGCTACGAACCCGATCTCAACCCGACCTACCTGGAGTTGGCCAACCATTACGGCACGGCGGTCCTGCCGGCCCGCGTGCGCCGGCCTCAGGACAAGGCCAAGGTGGAGAACGGCGTGTTGAACGTGGAGCGCCAGCTCCTGGCCCCCTTGCGCCACCGCACGTTCTTTTCGCTGGCCGAACTCAACCAAGCCTTGCGCGTCCTGCTGGCGCCATACAACGAGCGGCCGTTTCAGAAACTGCCCGGCTCGCGCCGCTCGCTGTTCGAGACACTGGACCAACCGGCCCTCAAACCGCTGCCGCCGGCGCGCTACGAGTTCGCCCTGTGGAAGAAGGCCCAGGTCCATATCGATTACCACGTCGAGGTCGAGGGCCACTACTACAGCGTCCCCTACCGGTTGGTCCGCCAGCAGGTCGAGGTGCGGCTGACGGCCACGACGGTGGAATGCTTTCACCAGGGCCAACGCGTCGCCAGCCATCCGCGTTCGTTCCAGAAGGGGCGCCACAGCAGCGTCGCCGAACACATGCCTCAATCCCACCGCGAGTATCTGGAGTGGACGCCCCAGCGTCTGGTGCGCTGGGCGGGCCAGAGCGGGGCGGCGACGGCCGGCGTGGCCGACGCGATCCTGACCAGTCGGCCCCATCCGCTCCAGGGCTACCGCTCCTGCCTGGGGCTGATGCGCCTGGGCAAGCTCTACGGCGCGGATCGTCTGGAAGCCGCCTGCGCCCGCGCGCTGGCCATCGGCGCCGCCAGTTATCGCTCCGTCGAATCGATCCTCAAACAGGGTCTGGATCGTCAAACAATGCCCGAGAAACCACCGCCGCCGCGCCCCGCCCTCGCTCACGCCAACGTACGCGGGGCGCAGTACTACGGGCCGGCGCCGGCAACCCTTGCCAATCCTAAGGAGGAGTGTTTATGCTGAATCATCCCACACTGGAAAAACTGGCGGCGCTCAAGCTGGGCGGCATGCTCAAGGCGCTGGAGGAGCAGATGCAGCTGAGCGAGGTGGCCGCCCTGAGCTTCGAGGAGCGCCTGGGCCTGCTGGTGGACCGCGAATGGACCGAGCGCGAGAACCGGCGCCTCACCGGCCGGCTGCGTAAGGCCCGCCTGCGTCAGGCGGCCGTCCTGGAAGACATCGATTGGCGCGCCCCGCGCGGCCTGGACAAATCCGTCGTGCTGGCCCTGGGATCCTGCCAGTGGATCGCCCAACATCACAATTGCCTGATCACCGGCCCCACCGGCGTGGGCAAAAGCTGGCTGGCCTGCGCCTTGGGACAGAAGGCGTGTCGCGAGGGCCACAGCGTGCTCTACCTGCGTCTGGCGCGGCTGTGGCGGGAACTGGCCGTCGCCCGCGGCGATGGGCGCTACCTGAAACTGCTGGCCGGCCTCTCGCGCACGGACCTGCTCATCCTGGACGATCTGGGCACGGCCCCCCTGGGCGATGCCGAACGCCATGACCTGTTGGAAATCCTCGAGGACCGCTACGATCGGCGCTCCACCCTGGTGACCAGCCAGCTGCCCGTGGCCCATTGGCACGAAGCCATCGGCGACCCCACCCTGGCCGACGCCATCCTGGACCGGCTGGTCCACAACGCCCACAAACTGGCGCTCAAGGGCGAGTCGATGCGCAAGAAACTCAAGGCGCCGGCCCGTGCGGATTGAGCCGGCCATTGCCGCAACTCCAGTCGCGCTACGCGCTCCTTGCGTTGCGGCAATCCCCCATCCCGCGCCGGGGAGGGTGAGACACCCAGGAGAAAAGCAACAAGGAGGTCAAGCAAACAAAGAAAACCCACAGCGCCCTGCGGGCGATTCTCATGCGGGAGAAGAAAAAGCTTGATTGCTCCCCGCGGGCGATTTAATGAAGAACCAATCCTGCGTCGCTGCGCTCCGACAAGGACCGGTCGCTTGGGCGGCGTGATCGAGTCGGTCCGGATTCGGTGGTCGAATGGTTCCGGAACGGCCGGTCGGATCATCCCGGATTGCGTGTTCGAATCAAGCGGAATCGGCACAAATACAGACATCGAGGACTTTCGGCCCTCACAAGTATAATCAAGGCTAAGGGGTGATCCAGCTATGAACTACATTCAAATACCTTCAGAGGACTACCCCG
>JAKLEJ010000049.1 GCA_022711695.1 Verrucomicrobiota bacterium
TGAAGGGGTTCCCCGGCCTTGGCACGTGTGGCCTCGAGGGCGCTGACGACCGTGCAATGGTGCCAGATAGAACCGTCGGGAATCCGCGTGTCGGCGGGAAGATACGGAAGCAGTTCTGCCCCTTTGCCCTTGCCGGTGGCATGGTCGGCGGCGTGCTCGGACCATTTGCGCCAGGCGCGGAGGAACAGCGTTTGTGGGTCGTCGCTTCTCCATTCCGGGCGGATTTCGGAGAGCCAGGCTTCCGCATTGTCTTGCCCCGGGTAGTGCAAGGAGCTTGCAGGCAGCGCGGGAGCGCCGCCATCGCTGCGGCCACTCATCGGATGAACGAAAACGGCCTTGGTCGCTTCGCCCAAGGACTCGCCTGCCTTGCTTCCGTGCGGAAAGACGAAGCGATCGGCGGCAGCCGCGGACCAATCCGGATTGCCTCCCATGCTCCGCCAGAGCTCGGCTATTCCGAAGCTTGCGGCATGAATCTCGGCGCGTTGCTTGTGGTGCTCGCCGTAGTCGTAGGCTTTCTCCGGCGGGTCGTGGAGGTAGGCTGCCAGCTTTCTTTTCCAGTCGGTCATAGGCGTCGAAGGTTCAATGCGGGCAAGGATGGCCCGTTCGCCGCGTCGGTGTTGTCTCTTTCGCTCTCATCGCCACGCAGGATGCCAGAGGCGGGCGCAGTTTGCCCGGAGGCGGACATCCGCGGATGTCCGGAAGCGCGGCGGCCTCGCTTCAGTCTGCCGGGGAACATATTAGAAGGATGACTACAGAGTCCTGGATCGAGCATCAAGCAAAATCGCAAAACGATTGTCCCGCGCGCCTCTCGGCTCGGCGCGCCCGAGCCGCCTGCCATCGGTTGCGAATGCCGGCCATCGGCCTGTTTCCCGCCCTCGCGCGCCGGATCCGCCCCCTGCCATGACGCTGCCGGAGGGGTTGGCAACCGGCTGGGGTCTGTGGATTTGAAATTTCAAATTTGAGATCTCAGATTTGAAACTTGAGAGACGATATTTCAAATTTCAGATTTGAGATTTGAAATCCCCAGGCCCCCATGGCGTTTCCGGAGGGGCTGGGGCATTTTACATTCCATTTACACACTTGCGTTCCGGCGCGGGCAAGATTCTCCTCGGAACGAGACGGGGAACTTTGCGGCCACAGCCGTGTTTAACGGAGAACGAACTATGAGAGCGCGCCAGATGGGATGCCTGAAGAGGCTCGTCAGCGGGGTGTTAACATTTCTGGCTTGGGGCTCTGTTTCGAGCAGCGCCCCGGCCCAGACCTTGATCAACATCGACTTCGGCGTGGGAAGCGCCAGCCTCAAGACCGGCTACGCGGCCACCGGCATCGGCACCAACGATCATTGGAACCTCTACCGGCACTACGAGCCGCGGTTCAGCCCGGGCATGCCGCTGGTCGCCGATGGACGCCTGGCGGGGCTGAAGCTCTCCGACGGCAGCCCCACGGCCATCGAGATCACGGTGTCGAACGCGCCGGGCGTCTGGGGCAACGCCAGCGGGGATCCCATGTACGACACCTACATCTTCGCCCAGAACGGGTCGAACATCGTGGCCAAGCTCGAGGGCTTGCCGGCCGGACGCTACCATTTCTTCCTCTACGGCCACGCCGATGCGGACGTGACCGGCGAGCAGAACTCGGTCTTCAGCCTGCGGGCGGGGACGAATGTGTTCGGGCCGCAGCCGCAACTGGGAGGCAGCGCTTGGCGGGCGGCCGCCGGCTGGCAGGAGCGGGCCCAGTTCGTAGTCTTCCGCGATGTGCCGGTGGACGGCGGCCCGGTGCTGATCGAGGCGGCGCCCGGGCCCAACGGCGTGGCGGTGCTCAACGGCTTGCAGGTTCTTTCCCGGGGCACGGCCCCGCCGCGGCTCGTCCAGGCCGCGCCTCCCAAAGGGGCGCCCGCCAGCACCAATCTGCTCATCCGAGAAATCCGCTACGAGGGGCGGGTGTCGGACAATGAGGCGCGGTTCAAGGCGAGCTTCGAGGTGGAATCGATGACCACGAACGACATCTCCACGCCGCTCTTCGAGGGCGAAGTCGCCCTGATCGAGCCGCAGTTGCCCCCGGGCCTGCGCATCGTCACCGCTGCCCGCCAGACCCGGCTGTTTTGTTCCGCGCCGGGCGTTTATCCCGTGAAGCTGGACGTGGTGGCGCGGATCACCCGGGCCGAACCGTGGAACCAGGTGTCGTTTGCGGGGCCGGCGGCGGCGATCGCCTCGGTGTCGGCGACGGCCAGCGCGCCCGGGGTCGAGATGGAGTTGCTGAGCGGCACGCAGCTCGAGCCGGAAAAGAAAGCCGTCTCGAAGGTGAGCGGTTTCCTGGGGGCGGACCGGACCTTGTCGTTGCGCTGGCAGAGCAAGGCGGCGGAGGTTGCCCGCAAGGCGCTGGTCACGGTGGACAGCGTGCTGTCGGCCCAGGTGACGCCGACGGTGGTCAAGCTGACCAGCCGCTTCCACTTCGAGATCCTCCAGGCGGCGCTGCCGCGGCTGGTGGTGGCGTTGCCGCCCAACCAGGCCCTGACCCGCGTCGAGGGCGACCAGATCCGCGACTGGCAGGTGACGGCGGACCCGGCGCGCACCCTCTCGCCCTCGGGCCAGGTGTTGACGGTCGAGTTCATCAAGCCCGTGGAAAAGGCCGTCACCCTCTCGCTGCTGACCGAGCAGCCGGTCGAGTCCACCCCCGCGTCGATCACCCTGGCCCCGCCGCAGCCGCTGGGGGTGGAGCGCGAGGCCGGCTCGCTGACCCTGTCTGCGGACGACACCCTGGTGGAAGTGCTGTCGGTCTCGGGCTTGCGCCAGGTCAACGCCTCCACCAATGCCATCGCCGCCTATCGCTTCAACAACCGGCCCATCTCGCTTCAAGCCCGCCTGCAGCGGATCGAGCCGGCGCTGAAGCTGGCGGACCGGGTGACGGCGCGGCTCGAGGAGACCCGGCTGCTGGTTCATCACGCGTTAAATCTTACCGTCGAGAAGGCCGGCATCTATGCGCTGGAACTCACGCCGCAGCCCGGCTTCGTGGTCACCGAGGCGCGCGGCGAGGGCATCGACGACTGGAAGACCGTCGGAGGCAAGCTGCGCATCGGCTTCGGGGCGCGGGTGCTGGGCCAGCGCAAGATCGACGACCAGCTCGAACAGGCTCACAAGCAGTTTCCCGAGCAGGTCCTCCTCCAGCCGCTGGCCGTGGCCGGGGCCACCAATGCGATCGTGCAGGTGGGGGCGGCTTCCGCTCCCGGCATCCGCCTCAAGACGGCGGAGGTGACGGGCTTGCGCGAGACGCCGGTGACGGCGCTGCGGGAGCGGACCGACGAGCTGCTGGCGTTCAGCGGCGAGCAGAACGAGTGGCGGCTGGTTCTGGGGGCCGAGAAGCTCCCGGCCCGGGTGGTGGCCGAGGTGTTCAACCTGGTGACGGTCGGCGACGGCCTGGTGGGAGGCAGCGCCACCATCCGCCTGGGCATCCTCAACCAGGGCCTCCAGGAATTCCGCGTGCGCGTCCCCGGCCACTGGAAGAACCTCGAATTCACCGGCGCGAACATCCGCCGCAAGGAGCAGCAGACGAACCTGTGGACGCTTTCGCTGCAGGACAAGGTTTGGGGCGGCTACACCCTCGTCGTTACCTACGATTACCAGTTCGATCCGAAGGGCGCCAGCCTCGACCTGGCGGGCGCGCATCTGCCGGAGGCCGAGCGCGAAACCGGATCGCTCGGGCTGATGACGGCCGCCAGCCTCAAGCTGACGCCGGCGGCGACGGCCGGGCCGCTGCGACGGGTGGATGAGGCCGAGCTTTCCGAAAGCGACCGCGCCCTCTGCACGCGCCCGCTGCTGCTCGCCTACAAATACAGCGGGACCAACTACGCCCATGCGGTGACGGTGACCCGGTTCGACGAGGTCCAGGTGCTGGGGGCCGTGGCCGACCGCATCGAGCTGACCACGGTGGTCACCGAGGAGGGCCAGATGCTCACCCAGGCCTCGTTCATGGTGAAGAACAACGAGAAACAGTTCCAGCAGTTCAAGCTGCCCGCGGGCGCCGAGTTCTGGTCCAGCCATGTGAACGGCCAGCCGGTCAAGCCCGAGCGCGACGGCGACTGGCTGCTGGCGCCCCTGCCCAAGGGGGCCAACCGCGACCAGGCCTTCGCGGTGAACATCGTCTATGCGCAGAAGATCGATGTGAAGACCGCCTTCCTGCCCAAGCGCGTCGAACTGCTGGCCCCGCTGACGGACATCCCCAACACCTACGCCGAGTGGCAGTTGTTCGTGCCGGCTTCGCAGAAGCTGACCGGCTTTCGCGGGGCCATGACCGTGGCGCGCGGCACGACCTACGGATTCCAGGAGGCCTGGAACGCGTTTCTGGATTTCTACATTCGCGCGTATCACGAGTATTTCGGGCTGGTCGTGGTCGGGATTCTCGTCACCCTGCTGGTGGCGCTGGTGGTGGTGGCGGCGCGGCGCGGCGCCCGGGGAGTGTTGGCGGCACTGGCAGTGCTGGTGGTGCTGATGCTCCTGGCCGCCATGATCCTGCCCAACTTCGTCAAGGCCCGCCATGCTTCCCAGACGTCCGCCACCTGGGCCAATATCAAGCAGGTCGGCGGAGCCCTGGCCACCTACACCCTCGAGAACAAACAATCCGGGAGTCCTCTGCCCACGGACGTCGAGGGCATGCTCCAGCCCTACATCCGCGATCCGCAGGCGGCCTTGACGGACGTGGCCAACGGGCAGCGCTTCGTTTATGTCGGCGCCGGCAAACCCGCCAACAACCCCGACGCCATCGTGCTTTACTCGCCCACCGACGAGAACGGCCGGCTGACGCTGTTTGCCGACGGCTCGGTCAAGCGGCTGTCGCGCGAGGAATTCAACGGGGCGATGCAGCGCGACGCCGGGGTGGCGCGCCAGGCGGTTCCGGGCGGGGCGCCGGCCCTGACGCCTCCCACGGTGGCGGCGCCCAGCGCGGCTCCGGCGCAGCCCGCGCCGGCCATGCCCCGGCAGCAAGCGGTGGCGGTCGGCGGGTTCGGCGGCGGCCTGGCGGGACCGGGCGCGCCGCAGGGAGGCGCGGTCTTCGGCGGGGCTCCGGCCGCTGCCACCGCCACGGGCGTGCGGCCCATCCGCATCGACGTGCCCCGCGCCGGTCAGGCCTACACTTTTACCAAGGTCTTGAACACCGGCAGCGAGCCCCTGACCGTCGGCATCTCGCTGATGCGCGCCCGGGTTTACCGCGGCGCCATGATGGTACTGCAAGTGTGCGGCTTTCTGGCGGGGTTGATCCTCTGCTGGCGCATGGCGGGCCGCAAGCAGGGCGGCAGCTTCGGGATGGCCGTGGCGGCGGCGCTGATCGGCGGCTCCGTGACCAGCCTTCTGATCATGCGGCGGCTGCTGGGCGCGGCCCTCATCCTGGGCCTGCCATCGCTGGTCGCCCTTGGGGTGCTGTGGCTGCTCTGGCGCTGGTGGCAGAAGCGGCGCGCGCTCAAGAAGAGCCCGCCCCCGGCCGCTCCGCCCTCGGGGCTGGGCAGCCAGGGTCTGCCGGCGGCCGGCGCCGCGGCGCTGCTGCTGGTCGCAGCCCTGGGCGGCGGCGTTGCCTCGGGCGCCGGCCTGCCGCCGCTCTCCAACGCCGTCTCGATCGTCTCGGCGACGTACACGGGCAGCATTGCCGAGAGAGTCGCCCGGCTGGAGGCTACGATCACGATCGCCTCCGTGGCCACCAATCAGCTCGTGCCCTTGTTCGGCGAGGACGCGGCGGTGGAATCGTTCTCGGCCGAGGGCGAGGCCAAACTGGTGCGCGAAGGCCGGATGGTCTGCGCGCTGCTGCCGGGGCGCAGCAACGTGACGGTGCGCTGCAAGCTGATCGCCCGCCTGGCGGGCGATGTCTCCCGGCGCGCCCTCTCGCTGGGGGTTCCGCCGGCTTTGTCGAGCATCGCCACGGTGCTGATCGACGAGCCGCAGGCCGACGTCGAATGCCCGACGGCGGTGGCCTTTACGCACAGCCCCACCAACCAGCAAACCCTGGTGCGCGCCATCCTCGGGGCCTCGGACCGCCTCGAGATCAAATGGACGCCCCGCGTGAAGCGGGCCGCGGAGATGGCGGCCACGGTCTTCGCGCAGAACACCGCCCTGGTCACGCTGGCCGGCGGGGTGATGAACGTGCGCGCCACGCTCGATTACCAGGTCAGCCAGGGCGAGCTCAAGCAGGTCCGCGTGGCCTTGCCTCCCGGGCAGCGCCTGCTTCGCGTCGAGGGCGAAGCCATCCGCGTTTGGGAAGTGAAGCCGGGGGCGGCCGCGGGCGAGGACGTGCTCCTGGTGGAACTGGTCAAGGGTGTCTCGCCGGCCTACCGGCTGACGGTTGAAACCGAGAAGGTGCTGGAGCGGTTGCCGACCACGGCGCGGATCGAGCTGCCCCGCGCGCTCGAGGTCAAGCGCGAGACCGGGCTGCTGGGCCTGCGCGGCGGCGAGGAACTCACGCTGACGGTGGAAGAGGCCCGGGACCTCCAGCGTGTGGACGCCGCCGAGTTCCAGCGGGCCATGCCCGAAGGAAAGGACGGCCTCGCCAGCGCCTTCCGTTTCCTGAAGCCGGACTTTGCGCTGCGGGCGCGGGCGGAGACGGTGCAGCCGCAGATCGAGGCGGTGGTTCGCAACCAGGCGCGGATCGGCTCCGAATCGCTCCGGGTGACGGCGCAGATCGACTACACCATCAAGCGGGCCGGCCTGTTCTCGCTGCGGCTGCTGCTCCCGCCCGATTACCGGGTCGAGTCCATCGTCGGGGGACCGGTGCTGCAGTGGACGGAGCGGGTGGAGTCGGGGCGGCGCTACGCGGAGGTGGCCTTGCGCGAGCGCACCACCGGCGCCTGCAGCCTGACGGTTTCACTGGCGCTGAACCTGCGGGAAAGCCCCGCTTCGCTGGCCATCGCCGGGGTGCATCCGCTGGGCGCCGAGAAGCTGAGCGGGTTCATCACCGTGGTCACCGATCCCGGCCTTGCCGCCAAGACGGCCTCGTTCGACGGCTTGACGGAGGTTCCCTTTGCCAGCGTGAGCGGAGAGCGGTCGCCCAGCACCGGGAGCGCTCTCGCCTACAAGTTCATCACGCCGGATCCCGGGGCGGAGCCGGCCTGGAAGCTGGCAGTCAGCCTCGAAGCCGTCGAGCCCTGGGTCCGGGCCGAGATCGCCAGCGTGGTCACGGTGACCGAAACGCTGGTCAGCGGCCGCGCGCTGGTGAAATTCGAGGTGGCCAATGCTCCGACAAAGGAATTCCGGCTCCGCGTGCCGGCGGCCTTCCGGAACGTGGAGATCTCGGGCGCCCAGATCCGCCGGCGGGACCAGACGGGAGAGCAGTGGCGCATCGAGCTTCAGGCCAAGGTGCGGGGCGACTACCTGCTCACCGTCACTTGGGAGCAGCCCAAGAACGACCAGAGCAACCAGGTCGAGGTCGTGGGCATCGAAACGGTGGGCCTGGAGCGCGAGACCGGCTGGCTCTCCATCGTGGGCCGGGCCCCGCTCCAGGTGACCGAGCGGGCGGTCGAGGGCCTGCTGAACAAGATCGACGCGCGCGAGCTGCCCGAGTGGGCGGGGCGTCCGGACCCGGCCACAGTTCTGGCCTACCGCTATCTGCGGCCGGGCGGGAAACTGAGCCTGACCGCCAGGCGCTTCGACGAGGCCGAGGTGCTCCAGGCGCTGATCGACAGCGCCCGGTTCACCACGGTGGTGGCCGACGACGGCCAGATGATGACCGAGCTGTCCCTGAGCATCCGCAACAACGGCCGGCAGTACCTGGAGATCGATCTTCCCGCGCGCGCCACCGTCTGGTCGGCGTTTGTGGACGGCGAGCCGGTGCGGCCCAGCCGGCGCGAAGGCAGCTTCCTGCTGCCGCTGGCCCGCAACGCCGCCTCCGAGGCCCCCGTCTCGGTCGAGCTCACTTACATCGGCACGGACCGTTTCCCCGGGAAGAGCGGCCAGCTCCGGCTGGCGTCGCCCATGTTCGACGTGCCGGTGAAGAACGCGCGCTGGGAGCTCTACCTGCCGCCGGATTACGACTACAGCCGGTTCGAGGGCTCGATGTCGCGCACGGCGGACGCGGCTACGCCCCTGGTCCAGGTGTATTCGCTGGCCGAATACAACGTCCAGCAGCGAAATGTGGAGCAGCAGAAGGTGGCGGCGGCCAAGAGCGAGATCCAGGACTTCCGCTCCAACCTGAAGACCGGCAACCTGGGCCAGGTGATGAGCGGCTATAACCGCGCCAAGTTCAAGGGCGCCCAGATGGAGCAGCAGATCGAGGAGGCGCGCGACCTCAAGGAGATCGAGCGCGATGTTCGGCGCGCCCAAAGCAGCAACCTCATCCTGGCCCAGAACAACTTCGCCTTCGAGAATTCCGTTCGGCTGGGCGACGCGCAGCAGGCCCCCGCGCAATACCTGAACGCGCCCGCGCAGGCGCAGCAGCAGGCGCGCCAGCCAACGCAGCAAGCGGGGGAATACCTGAACGTCGATGCGGAGGTGGCTGGCCAGCAGTGGGACAAGCTGGAGAAGGCCCAGCAAGTGACAGTGGCCCGCGTGGCCCCCTTGCGGGTCAACCTCCCCACTCGCGGCCTGCGCTATGCCTTCGCCCAGGTCCTCCAAACCGAACTGCGCAAGCCGATGACGATCCAGTTCCATGCGGCCAATGTCCGTCAGGCCGGCTGGTTCTCGCGCCTGGGGCTGGGCTTGCTCGGCTTCCTCGCGCTCTGGGGCGTCGTCGGCGCCTTCCGCCGCCGGGCCCGCAAGCACGCCTGGGAGTAACCGCGGCCGTCGGCGCAGGGAAGTTCCGAAGCGCGAATGCCAAGCCGCCGAACAAAGACCTATAGCCACGGATAGACGCGGATCGAACGCGGATAAGGGAACTGCGTTCTTGCCCCGATCCGCGCTGCATCCGCGCCCGTGGAATTCATTGCGTGCAATCCGCGGCGCGCTGTGCCAGGGTTGGCGTCATGAATGCAGGGCGCATGGCGCGCACAAGGTCCTTCTGCAGGAGAATCGGAGCCCGTCTGGATGGATGTCCGGGGGCCGCCGCGCCCGGGGCGTTCGTCCCGCCCGGGAGCCGGTAGGGCCCGGGCCCGATCTGGAAGAGCCCGCAACCCGCGCCCGCCCAGCAAAGCCGTATGGCACACCGCGTCTTCAGCGCCACCCACCGTGTGACCTACGCCGATTGCACGCTCGGCGACCATGTGTATTACGCCCGCTACCTGGACATCCTCGAGGCGGCGCGCGGCGAGTTCTTTCGCCACCTGGGGGCCACCTGCCTCCAGTGGCAGCAGGCCGGATTCGCCTTCCCGGTCCTCGAATGCCAGGTGCGCTACAAGGCGATGGCGCGCTATGACGACCTGCTGACCGTCGATCTCTGGGTGAGCCAGTTGGAGCGCGTGCGCCTGGCCTTTGGCTACCGCGTCCTGACCGAAGCCCGCGCGCTGGCGGTCGAGGCCTCGACCGCGCATGTGTGCGCCAGCCTCGAGGGCAAGCCGCGGCGGCTGCCCGAGCGGTTGCTGGAGAGCCTGGGGGCCTACCGGCACGTCCCATGAGCCCCGCTGCTCAACCATGATCGAGACCTGGCAACAAATGGTCGCCCTGGCCCGCGCCGAGGTCGAGGCCACGGTGCGCTCGTTGCCCGCGCCTTTGCGCGAAAAGGCGCGGGCCCTGCCCGTCGCCTGCGAGCCCTGGCCCAATGATGCCCTCGTCGAGGATGGCCTGGCCCCGGACACGCTGGGATTGTTGGTGGGGGGCGACTACGGCGCCGGCGAGCACGAGGTCCTGCCCCGGCAGATTCTTCTTTTCCTGGAGAACATCGCGGACATGGTCGAGGATGACGAGCAGGAGTTCCGCGCCGAGGTGCGGACCACCTTTCTCCACGAGTTGGGCCATTACCTGGGGCTGGATGAAGACGAGCTCTTCGACCGGGGCCTGGAATGAGCCGCGCGCGATTTGAAGTCCAGCGGCGGCGGTCGCGTCAAAATGGCCAAGCGGAATGATGCATACGCGAAGACGCCTCACACCATGAAGTTCGCTCTCTTGTTGCTGGCCCTCTGGCTGGCGTGCCTGTGCCTGCCGGCCCAGGAGAAGCCGGCGGTCGCGCCGGACCCCGTGCGGGTGGATGCCGCCACCGACGCGGTGGTCAAGGGGGCGCTGAAGTGGCTGGCGTCCAAACAGGCCCCCAACGGCGAGTGGGCTTCGGCGGACATGGAAAAGCAGCACCCCGCCGCCATCACCGCCTATGTGCTGATGGCCTTTCTGGCCGGAGGAAACCTGCCAGGAGAGGGCGAGCACGGCCGCTGCGTGAGCGCGGGCATGCAATACCTGCTCGACAAGGTCTCTGCCGAGGGCCACATCGGCAACCGCCAGAACGGCCAGTACATGTACGGCCATGGCATCGCCACGATCGCCCTGGCCGAAATCTACGGCCAGACCCGCGCGGCGGGGATGCGCCCCCGGCTCGAGAAGGCGGTCAAGCTCATCATTGCCTGCCAGAACAAGGAAGGCGGCTGGCGTTACCGGCCGGTGGCCCAGGACGCCGACATCTCGGTGACCGTCCTGCAGGTGGTGGCCTTGCGCTCGGCGAAGAACGCCGGCCTCGATGTACCCCAGAAGACCCTCGATGACGCCGTGGGTTACGTTCGAAACTGCCAGCGGCCCGAGAGCGGCGGCTTTGCCTATCAGCCGGGCAGGGAGCCGGGCTACGCGCGCACCGCCGCGGCCATCTATTCCCTCCAGGTCTGCGGCCTTTACGACGATCCCATGGTGACCCGGGGCGCCCAGTACCTCCTGCGCGAGTTCAGGGAAAAAGGCATGGAGTGGTGGACCTACGGCAACTTCTACGCCGCCCCGGCCCTCTACATGCAGGGGGGCGAGACCTGGCGGAAATACTACGACCTGACCAAACGGGCCCTCCTCAAGCGAGTCACCACGCGTGGGGACGTCTCCTTTTGGGAGGGCCGGGTCGAGGGCGAGCGCGAGGTGGGCCCGCTCTACACCACTGCCGTGAACACGATGATCCTGGCGATGCCCTACCACTACATCCCGCTCTACCAGCGCTAGCCTGAGCCCGCGCTTCTCGCCCGCTCCCGGTCGCGAGCCGCGGCCCGCCCGGGCCCGGGCCGGATATCTTCCGGGAGATTTTGGATCAGACCGCAGTGGTTCTTCCCGGGACGGCGACGCGAAACCGGCCACTGGCATCCGGTTGAACGGGCGGCTTCGAGTTCCAGTTCAGGTTTTCCAGGCCGGGCGCGAGGTTCACATCCGACTTCAGGGCGTCCTCCCATGAAATCATCTTCCCCGATTCGCACGCCATTCGCCCCATGATGGCCGCCAGGCAGCTCTGCGCACAGCGGTCCGCCTCGTTCCAGGGCTTGTTGTTCCGGATGGCGTCGAACAGCAGGTCGTGTTCGACCTGGTAAGGATCGGGCGTGGGGCCGCTGTAGCGCCAGGTCTCGTTGTCGCGCGTCTGCGCCTGGTTGCGATAAATCCGCGGCCGCGCCGCCGCCAGGCTGTCGATCGCTTTCTTGAACCCGTCAAAGCCCCCAAATTGCCGCCCGGGCGGAACGTCCACCTGCTTCGCAACGCGTTGGCTGAGGTTGGCCGCGCAAGCCCCCATGCGATCCTCGAAAACGTCCGTCAGCGCCCAGAGCTTCGTCGGGCCCTTGGTGGACAACGTGTTGAGGGCCGCCCCGCCTCCCCGCCCGCCGCATCCTACCAGGGCGATCTTGATGGTGTGGTTCTCCTGCGCGTGACTGTGCGTGGCGATGGCCCCTGCCAGAACCGTTCCCGCCACTGCTTTCCCCGAGTGGCTCAGGAACTCGCGCCGTGATGTGAACGCCCGAATTGGACGGGGTGAAGCGCCCCGGCTGGAATGGTGGGTGGAAGTCATCCCCGAGTCTCACTCTCAGAAGAAGACCCTGTCAATCGCCAATCCGGCCCGGCGTGCGCAGACTGGTCTGTCCGGGCCGCTTCAGCCAGCCGGGCCAGGGACAGAATCCACACGGACACGGGAACGGAGGCCAACAATCGCTGCGAAGGCAGAAGGCGCCCAGCGTCTGGGCGCGTCTGCCTGGGCCGGCCGGACAAGTGCCGATTCCAGCCTTAGCGTCCCGGACGGAGCCATCGGCTTCGCGGGAACCGCGCCATCAGGGAACGCAGGGGGCGGTTCGTGATCCACACGAGGTCGCCGAGTTTCAACGCGTCAAATAGCGGCATGAGCTCCTTTGCCGCCATGTGGATGCAGCCTGCCGAGGCCGGCCGGCCGAGGGTAGGCTCGTCCCCAATGCCATGGATATAGATGTAGCGCCGATAGGAGTCCACCTCGCCGCCCCGGTTGAGTCCGTCCTCCAAGCCCTCCAGCCAGATCAGCCGGTGGGCGATGGTGGCCTCGGGAAGTCCTTGCCAGGTGAAGCCGATTTGCTGGCGAGCCTTGAAGACGGTCCCAACAGGATGGCCTGCGCCGATCCTGGTCCGGATGCGATGCAGTCCTAACGGAGTGCGGTTTGAACCTTGGATTTGGCCCGGTCCATGCCGTGATGTCGAAATCACAAACTCTTTTTCCAGTGTGTAATACGACTT
Organism: Verrucomicrobiota bacterium; assembly: GCA_022711695.1. Lineage (GTDB taxonomy): Bacteria > Verrucomicrobiota > Verrucomicrobiia > Limisphaerales > JACRJZ01 > JACRJZ01. Next base: position 12,549 of record JAKLEJ010000049.1, read on the forward strand.
TCGAAAGTGTGCCTGCACCACGTGGATGGACCAATCCTCAAACGAGCGAGCCATTCCACCAGAACTTCGTATATATCTTATTTGTCGTGAATGTATTAAGGTTTTGCCTGGATCGAAGAGAACGATTTTGTACATCCTCTGATCATGAATGGAAACCAACAGCAGGCGCGCTGGTGGATTGATCCCGAGAAGCCGCAACCGTGTTCGGAGCTCGACCGGGATCTGGCTGAGGGCGGGCCGGACGTTGATGCCAGGATGGCCTCCCTCATTCAGTGATGGAGCGTGACTCATGTTGTGCTGCGAGAAGAGAACGAAGGTCTTAGTGGCATTATGACCCACAAATGGTCGCAATACCAAGGCGGATATAATTGCGACATTATGGCGCTCTGTGAGTTTTTATCGATCACGGTTTCGACTGTCCCGTCGAGGGGTATCGATGCCCGCAACTTCGGGATTACAAGGCGATGCTAACGGTCCAAAAAAAAGTTGCAAAACCTTTTGACAGGGGATTGGGAGATGAGTATTTTTCGCCAACAATTATTGGCGACAGACGATAAAAGCCATTAGTTCTTGAGTGGCTCCAAGCAGGGGTGGCTCTGGGACTGGTGGGCTTTTTGTCGTTTTCCAGTGTCTGACGGTTCAAGACATGGGATGCCCATGTAGCTCAGTTGGCAGAGCGCGTCCTTGGTAAGGACGAGGTCACCAGTTCAACCCTGGTCATGGGCTCCACTGGAAAACAAGGCCGGGATTATTTGAACGATTTGAACAACTAGAACAAAACAAACTAAACACGAGGAGAGAGCATGGCTAAAGAGCAATTCCAACGGAACAAACCGCACGTCAACGTTGGCAC
>JAKLEJ010000490.1 GCA_022711695.1 Verrucomicrobiota bacterium
CCCAGACCGGCTGCTCGTTGGTGGCGCTGAGAGTGACGACAAAGACGGCGTTGGTGGCGCCCGCCAGCGGTTCCTCGACCTCGACGCCGCTCACCGTGATGACGCACGGGTCGTTATCGCGAATCAGGCAGCGGGCTTCGGATTCGACCAGATAGGCGTTCACGGGATTGGCGAGCGTCACCCGAAAGAACTCCGCCGGCTCGGCCACCCGGTCCCCGAGAATGTCCACGGACAGGGTCTGGCTGGTTGTGCCCGGGGGAAACACCAAGCTGGCGTTGGCGGCGAGGTAGTCCCGACCGGCGGCCGCGGTCAGATCGCCGGTGGCAACGTCCACCCGGGCCGTCTGGGCCAGCGGCGTGCTCAGCGTCACGGTGAACGCCGCCTGGGTGGCGCCGGCGTCGCCCTCGTCAACGCTGATGTCCGCGACCGAGAAGATGGCCGGAGGCCGGGCGGGCATGAAGAGATTGTCGAGGGTCAGCGAGATCGACCCGTTGGTTTGGTCATACAACTGGCCGCCGCCGTTCTGGAGCCCCAGCCGGTCCACCTGGAAGGGCGCCGGGGCGGCGCGGTTGGTCGCCCAGGCGGTCGAGGTTCCCAGCAGAGTCAGATAATTGGACCCGCCGTAGGTCTGGACGCTGAACTGGCGATTGCTGGCCACATAGCGGCAAACGGCCAGGTAATCGGTCATGAGCGAGAGCAGGACGGCCTGCCCGCCGGAGGTCTTGCTGCCCTGATCGACCCCGGCGCTGAAAGCGGGCTGGCCGTTGGTGGTGGACAAAATCACGCTGAGGGCATCGCCGCCCAGGTTCACGTGCTGCGTCGAGCCAAGGCCGACAAAGACCGCGGGCAGCGCCTGGTCGTCCAGGGTCGTGATCCGAAAATTGAAGGAGAAGGACAGATCGGCATCCCCCGACAAGACCGGGAAGGGCGCGGAGAGATACCAAGCGGCGTCGCGGTCCACATCGAGGACGGCGTTCAGGCAGCCGTTGGCGGCGTCGTAATCGAACGTGGACTCCGTCTCGGCTGTCTGCCGCACAAAGCGGCCGTCAGACAGGGGATCGGTGGCGAAGGTCTCGGCAACGCCGGGGCCGGCGGCCCGCGCGGCGGTCGCCGCCAGAACGGCGAGGCAGCCGAGGAATGCGAGGAAGCGAATCACTGTGTCGGCGAATTGCGGCCCGCATTCGCCGGCCTACTCCCAGCTCAAAATGTTGTCCTTGTTCACGCCGCCCTTCGGGCCGGTCTTGTAGTCCGGGTCTGTCTTGCCGTCGGGGCCGAACGACCAGACCATGGACGAACCTTTGACCTTGAGGGGCTGGGTGGCTTTGGTCAGGGGATAGTAGAAGCCATCCTGGCATTGCTCGTCGAAATTGGCGTCGAGGGTGATGATGTAGGGGTTGCCCCAGGGATCGCGATAGACGCGGTCGGGGCCGACGCCCGGGGCGTTGGTTTTAGAGGCGAGTTTGGCCGAGAGGAACCGGTGGCGCTGCGGGTTGCGGATGTGATCCGCGTTCGGAGGCGCGTTCTCGTCCATGAGAATGGTGACGACCTCGGCGTTGCAGTTTTGGTAGCCGGCATTGCCGGTGCTGACGACCTTGGTGCTATGGAGGGCGGCGCCACCCGGCAGCAGGGTGCCGCAAGTGAAGTCAGGCGAGCTCTGGTTGCAGGAATCGATGGCTTGCCGGGACAAGGGCGGCAGAGAATAGAGGGCCTGGTACTGGCTGATGGCGGCCGAGAGGGTGGCGATTTCCATTCGGGCCAGCTTGATTCGGGCTTGTTTCTTCACCGAGGCCAGCGCCGGCAGGAGGATGGCGCTGAGGATCGCGATGATGGAAATGACCACCAACAGTTCGATCAGGGTGAACGCCCGAAGGCGCGCCTGGCATTTCGTTCCAGTGTTCATACAAAATCCTGAATCCGTGCCCGGCAGCAAGGGCCGCGCCAACGCGCGGCTCTTCTCCATCCGGCCCACCCATGCCACGGAGCCTGCCCGGCACACGGAGTCTCTGCAAGGGTTATCGGCATTTCCCGATCCCCGCTTAAGCCGCCAGAATCCAGTGACGTTAACGATCTTCAAGCGGTCAGGCGGCCGCTGGCGCAAGAAAACCAACTCCCAGAGGCGTTTCCTGGCAGACAATCCGAAGCGCCCCCGCTAGAATCGGCGTCGATGCGCACCCACGGTCCATTCTGGAGACGCCGCGACCCGGCAAGCCGGGCGGCATGCCTGCTGGGGGCCTCCTTCTGGGCCGTCTGCATGGCGACCCCCGGGGCCTCGACACCCGCTCCGCAGACGAGCGTTGCGGTTTTCAAGGACGACATCCCGGCATGGGGCGCCCCTTCCGCACCGGATCGACTGGCGAAGGCGCTGGAGCAGGCTGGCTTTGCCGTTTCGCTTCTCGAAAGCGGCCAACTCGCCAATCCGGCCGAACTCAACCGCCAGAGGCACGAGGTGCTGGTGCTGCCCTACGGAGCCAGCTTCCCAGTGAAGGCCGCGGACAACTTCCGCGCCTTTCTTCGCGCCGGCGGCAAATTCTTCAGCACCGGCGGATACGCGTTCGACGCTCTCCTGGAAAAGGACGCCAACGGCTGGCGCGCCTACAGGCCGCCGGAATCGCCACGACTGGACGGGGTGGCCTGGTTTTACGACCTCCCGGCGGCGGAGCTGCGCGGGCGCGGCCGATTGACGTTTCGCGGATGGCTCCGGACGGACGGGGTGGCGGGGCCGGGCTTCGCCCATTTCTCGATCTATCAGACGGCAGCCGACGGTTCGTTGCCCGCCTGGCGCGATCTTTGCCAGGTGCGGGGAAGCCAGGCCTGGAAGGAATACAGCTACACCTTCGAGGTGCACCCGCAGGCCGCCACGGTCAGCCTTCGGGCCGGTCTCTACCGCTGCCGCGGCACGGCCTGGTTCGATGACGCGCAGATCACGGATGAGGCTGGAAACGCGCTGTTGCGCGAAGACTTCGAAGCGCCCCGGGACCCGGACGGCCAGGATTTGCGGGCCTGACGGCGGTCGCACCGGGAGCTCTGTTCGATCCAGGGGACGGCGACTCACGCGGGCACAAATGCCCTCCAGGCCCGGCTCGAATATGAAACGACCCGGGCAGAAAGGCTCAACACGCGCCACGGACGGCCCGAGGATGGGCTGGAGGTGGAACCGACCCAACTGGGCGTGT
>JAKLEJ010000491.1 GCA_022711695.1 Verrucomicrobiota bacterium
CACGCCAAAGGACTCCACATCGGTTTGCTCCTGCGAGGCGTCCATGCGTCCCGGCGTGAAGGGAACCGCGATCTCGACGCCGGCGTTCTTCGCGGCTTTCTCGATGGCCGCGCAGCCGCCCAGGACAATCAGGTCGGCCAGCGAGACCTTCTTCCCGCCAGACTGCGCGCGGTTGAACGCGCTCTGGACGCCCTCGAGGGCCTTGAGCGCCTTGGCCAGTCGGGGCGGCTGGTTGACTTGCCAATCCTTCTGCGGCGCCAGCCGGATGCGCGCGCCGTTGGCGCCTCCGCGCTTGTCGGAGCCGCGGAAGGTCGATGCCGAAGCCCAGGCGACGCAGACGAGTTCCGAGACGGACAAGCCGGAACCGAGAATCTTGCTCTTGAGCGAGGCGATGTCCTGCGCATCGACCAATGGGTGATTGACCGCGGGGATGGGGTCCTGCCAGAGGAGGTCCTCGGCGGGAACCTCCGGGCCGAGGTAACGCGCGCGCGGGCCCATGTCGCGGTGCGTCAGCTTGAACCAGGCCCGGGCGAAGGCGTTGGCGAAATCGTCCGGCTTTTCCATGAACCGCCGCGAGATCTTCTCGTAGGCGGGGTCGAACCGCAGCGAGAGATCGGTGGTCAACATGGTGGGGACGAGCTTCTTCGACGGGTCGTGGGCGTGCGGGATGGTCGCGCCGGCCCCCTTGGCGACCCACTGGTGCGCGCCGGCCGGGCTCTTGGTCAGCTCCCATTCGTAGCCGAACAGGTTCCAGAAGAAGTTGCCGCTCCATTTGGTGGGCGTGGTGGTCCAGGTGACTTCCAGCCCGCTGGTGATGGTGTCGCCGCCTTTGCCCGTGCCGAAGCTGCTCTTCCAGCCCAGGCCCTGCGCTTCGAGGCCGGCGGCTTCCGGCTCCGGCCCCACGTGGGTCGCCGGACCGGCCCCGTGGGTCTTGCCGAAGGTGTGGCCGCCGGCGATCAGCGCCACCGTCTCCTCGTCGTTCATCGCCATGCGCGCGAAGGTCTCGCGGATGTCTTTTGCCGCGGCCACCGGATCGGGCTTGCCGTTCGGGCCTTCCGGGTTCACGTAGATCAGCCCCATCTGCACCGCCGCAAGCGGATTCTCGAGGTCCCGGTCGCCCGAGTAGCGCTTGTCCGCCAGCCAGGTCGTCTCCGCGCCCCAATACACGTCCTGGTCCGGCTCCCAGACGTCTTCGCGGCCGCCGCCGAAGCCGAACGTCTTGAATCCCATCGTTTCCAAGGCGACGTTGCCCGCCAGGATCATCAGGTCCGCCCAGGAAATCTTACGCCCGTACTTCCGTTTGATTGGCCAGAGCAGCCGGCGCGCCTTGTCCAGGCTGACGTTGTCCGGCCAACTGTTGAGCGGCGCAAAGCGCTGCTGGCCCCGGCCGCCCCCGCCGCGGCCGTCGCCCGTGCGGTAGGTGCCGGCGCTGTGCCACGCCATCCGAATGAACAGCGGGCCGTAGTGGCCGAAGTCCGCCGGCCACCAGTCCTGCGAGTCGGTCATCAGCGCTGCCAGGTCCTTCTTCAACGCCGCGAAGTCCAGACTCTTGAACTCTTTCGCATAATTGAACTCCTTGCCCATCGGGTTGGACTTGCAGGAATGCTGGTGCAGCAGATCGAGCCTCAACTGGTTCGGCCACCAATCCCGGTTCGACGTGCCGCCGCCGGCCGGGTGCGCGTGGGTCTTGCCTGTTACCGGGCACTTGCTCTCTTCGTTCATGGTCTGTGTTCCTTTCCTTGGGTTGGGGGTTTGTTTCTAGGTGTCTTGTGGCCCGCCAGCGCCCCTCGGGCCGGCAGCCGGCCGCGCGCTCTCTCGCTCCTTTTGCCGGCAGCGGGCGCAACGGCCGTGAAAATGAACGTGGTAGTCCTGGATGGCGAACTCGCGGGGATCGACCTCGGGCCAGGGCAGGCTGTTCAGGCGCGAATCCTCGATGTCGATGATCGTGCCGCACTCCAGGCAGACGAGATGGTGGTGTTGGTGGGTCTTCGGGTCAAAACGGGTGGCGGAGCCAGGGTGGCAGGTCTTGGTCACCAGCCCCAGCGACACGAACGTCCCCAGGATTCGGTGCACGGTCATGCGGGAGATCTGCGGCAGGTCCTGGCGGACCGCCCGGTAAACCTGCTCGGCTGTCGGATGATCCGGTCGCTCGACGATCGCTTCAAACACCGCGCGGCGTTGGATGGTGACGGGCAAGCCGCTGTCGCGATGGGCGGCCAGAAATCCCGCCAGTCGTTGCTGTTTGTCGGCCGGACTCATATCTCAAGATGAGAATATGCACCGGATGATACTTATAGGCAAGTAGGAAGTTCGGCCCCAAGGCGGCCCGCAAACGCACGGCGGTCCCCAGCAGCGCGCAGGGCTTTGGGCGGATGGCCGCCGCTTCCTTGCTTTTGTTCCGCAACGCACCCTGCTGGGATCTGGAGGCCGGGATTCACCCTGATCGAGTTGTTGGTGGTTATTGCCATCATCGCGATTCTCGCCGCGCTCCTGCTCCCGGCGCTGGGCCGCGCCAAGAACAGCGCCCGACGCAGCGCGTGTTTGTCGAACCTGCACCAGATTGGCGTGGCGACGCTGCTTTATGCCGGGGACTACGAGGGGGTCATGCCTTGGATTCCCGACGAGGAACTGCAACTGACGCCTCCGGTCAACTCGGCCGGAAAACGCTATAATTCGATGGGCTCGTTCATGCCGCTGTTTCATCCCTTCCTGCCCGAGGCGCAGATTTGGCTCTGCCCACCGGTTCGGCTGGTGAGGAGCAACGACTGGCGAAAGCACTATGCCAGCCCTTGGAGGGAAGGGGGTGTGGACCGGCCGGAGCGGGCCTGGGGCAACTACATCAGCGACAAGCTGGCCGAGAAAGACCCCGCCCAGCCGCGATACCTCCGGGGGCGGACGCCGGAAAGCGTGGCCCAGGCCCGGAAATCCAGTGTGTCCGACGAGGAATGGCTGATGAGCCCGTTCTTCGAGCGGCCATGGCTTCCTTTCGCCGGTGCGTGGACTGTCGGAAGCAGCGCGCCGCCACCGGGAGGGTGGTCAGCGCACAACGGAGGTCGCAACGAGCTTTATCTGGATGGCCACGCCGGTTGGGTCCGGAAAGACATCTCTCGACAGTAAATTCAAGCCATGACAGAGGCTGTTGGCGCGTGGAACCCGCGCCCGGAAAAGT
>JAKLEJ010000492.1 GCA_022711695.1 Verrucomicrobiota bacterium
TGCACCCTGCACGCTTACGACGATCCGAAGTGCTGGCAGATGCGGCGCCAGGGCCAGATGCTGCGCCAGTGGGGGCGGCTCTGCGACAAGGTCTGGCTCTACAACTACAATTACACGATGCTGGTCAGCAAGTTCACCCTCACCCCCATGGTCAGCCGGGTGCGCCGCAACCTCCCCCTCCTGAAGGAATGGGGCGTGCTCGGTTTCCACGACCAGGACGAAGCCGATCTGGCCCTGACCGGCCTGCCCACGCGAATTGTGCGGGCAGCCTTGGAGTGGGACACCGCGACCGACGTGGATGGGGTGCTCGACGACTTCTATCGCCGGTGGTTCGGACGCGCTGCCGCCCCGATGCGGGCTTACTATGACGCGCTGGAGTCGGCCTTCGCGAACTCCACCGCGCATGGACATGAGGATGTGGTGCTGAACAGCATCTACACCCCCTCACTGGTGCGGCGACTCGAGGCGCAGGTTCGCAAGGCGGAGCGGCTGGCGGCCCCCGGCGCGGAGGCCTCCCATGTGGCGCTGGAACGCATGCTTTTCGACTACCTGCGCGACTATGTGGCCATGGAGGACGCCAAGCGCGACTGCCGGTTCGCGCCGGCAGCGGCCCTGGCCGAGGGATTGACGCGCCGCCAGGCCGCCCTGAACCGGGTCTCACCCTTCCTGGGCTACGAACCCTACGCCGTTTACGGCCCGGACTGGGAGGCCCAACGCCTGCGCAAGCTTGCGGACGAGACCGAAGGCCGGACGGGAGAGTTGGCGGCCGTGCTGCCGGAATGGGCCCGTGCGCGGCCGGATCCCTTCGACGATGGCCGCTTCGAGCGCTGGCAAGACCCCGGGCTCGACGATTCCAAGTGGAAGCGACTGCGGACCACCCGCGGCTGGGAGGACCAGGGGTTTGCGGACGCGCAGGGCCGTGCCTACCGCGGAGTCATGTGGTATCGGTTGGGGGTGGACATTCCGTCGGATGCCTCCGGCAAACCGCTCCGGCTCCATGCGCCAGCGGTCGTCAACGAAGCTTGGGTATGGGTGAACGGGCGTTACGCCGGTCATCGCCCGCACAACCTGCCCTGGTTTCGTCCGCACGCCCTCGACCTGGACATCACCCCCCTGGTCCGGCCGGGTCAACGCAACCAGGTGAGCTTGCGGGTGCTCAACAACATCGACGTCTTTGGCGCCAGCGGCATCTACGAGCGGATGTTCATCTATGCCCCTGGCAAGCCGTGAGAGCGTCACGGACCGCCGCCTGCCTTGGATCTGTCCCTGGGGAAGTCGGGTTCGGCGATTCAGGCGCCCCGGGTTTTGATTCGACAACCTCGGCGTGGGTCTCCACACTGCGCCCCACCATCCATTACTAAGGTATGCGAGTTGCCACATTCCTCCTGTTCTGCGCGGCCCTGCTTCCGGGTTCTGTCCGAGTCGTTCGAGCCGATATCGCTCAATACCGCACGAACGTCCTGGCGGAGCCGGGCCTGGTCTCCCTCTACACGTTCGAGGCCAGCGACGCCGCCGACGCCGTGGGCCCCAACCCGGGAACTCTGGCGGGAACCACGGGTTTCACGCCGGGCGCGGCCGGCTTTGGCACGGCGCTCCTGCTGGGCGGCGCGGGCCACGTCCAACTGGGCAACGTGGCGGCCTTCGATTTCACCAGCGGCCTGGGCACGATCGAAGCCTGGGTGCGGGCCGACTGGAGCAGCGTCGGCTACAATCCCTGCCTCTTCTCGGATCGCGACGGCAACCCCGTGCGGTGGAGCGCGCACATGAACGCGGACAAGGGAGCGTTCGGGATCTGGAACGGCTCGACTTATCCCCCGGCGGCCATCGCGGGCGCGGGGACGACCTGGCATCACCTCGCCATCGTGTTCAGCAACAACACCGTGCGGCTCTATTGGGATGCCAGCCTCGTCGGCACGACCTCCCAGGGCCTGGGCGGCGGGAGCGTTCCCACCCAGTTGGGGTCCTCCTCCGCGAACACCACCACCGAAGGCTGGATCGGAGCGCTGGACGAGGTGGCCTTCTATTCCACCGCCCTTTCCGGAAGCCGCATCGCCGCCCACTACTACGCCATCTACGGCTCCGATCCGCCCGCGTTCACGCTGCAGCCGCGAAGCCTCTTCGCCGACGAAGGCATGAGCGCCAGTTTCCGCGCGGCCGTCTCTCCGCCGATCGGCGTGTCGCTTCAATGGCAACGCAATGGAACCAACCTGCCCAACGCGACCAACGCCTCGATCACCCTGTCGAACCTGGCGCTCCCCGACAACGGCGCGCAGTTTCGCGCCATCGCCACCAATCTCTACGGCGCGACCACCAGCGCCGTGGCCACCCTGATTCTCACCTCCACGCCGCCGAACATGGTCTATTACCGCAGCGCGGTGCAGGCCGAACCCTCGCTGCTCGCCTATTTTCCCGTGGACGACACCACGGGGACCACGGTCACGAACATCGTCAGGCCGGCCTTCAGCGGCACGCTTTCGGGCGGCGCCACGCTCGATCGCAACGCCGACCGCCTCGTCGGCCGGCGGGCCATCGGGCAAAACGGCAACGGCTGGACCGCGCTCGCGCGCGACCCGGCGTATGAATTCCCGAGCGGCTCGGGCACGATCGAGTTGTTCCTTTATCAGTCGGCCGGCGGCGGATACAATCCGGCGTTCTTTGCCTGCCGCACCAACAACTCCACCGCCTACGGAGACACCCTGACGCGCTACAGTCTCCACGGCGCGGCCGGCGGCGCGGTGATCATGCTGTGGACCGGCAGCGCGCTGGTCTCCTGGCCTGTCCCGCTGAACATGATCGGGAACTTCGTCCATGTGGCAGTCGTCTTCGACGGCGGACTGACCACGGTCTATTTCAACGGCGCCTCGCTCGGCTCGCGAAGCGTTTCCCTGGGCGCGCACACCGGGCTGCCCATCCAGATCGGCGCCGCCGGTCCTTCCACCCAGGAAGCCTGGCCGGGCACGCTCGACGAGGTCGCGCTCTACGGCGCCGCGCTGCCCGCTCAGGCCATCGCCGCGCATTACAGCGCCTACCTGTCCACCACCCTGGGCGTCGCCCCCGTCATTGTGCAGCAACCCCAAAGCCTCGTGCTCAACGAAGGAACCCCCGCCACGTTCACGCTGACCCTGGCCGATGCCGCCGGCGCCGTGTATCGCTGGCAAC
>JAKLEJ010000493.1 GCA_022711695.1 Verrucomicrobiota bacterium
CGCGTTCGACTACGTGGTCGGGGATGGGCGCGGCGGTTTCAGCGCGGGCGTGGTGACGATCGGCGTGGCGACCAACGCCCCCCCCTCGATCGGGGTGGCGTGGTCGCAGACCGGCGATGGCCAAGTTCGGCTGCGGTGTCGCGGCATCCCCGGCCTTGGCTACACCGTGGAATACGCCGAGACCCTGACCCCGCCGTTCTGGCAGCCCCTGACGTTGATCGAGCCCGATCCCCTCGGCGAACTGGAGTTCGTGGATCGGCCTCCGCCGGGAGCGCCCGCCAGGTTCTATCGAATCGTGTGTCCTTGAGCCGCCCCCTCCGCGCCCGGAGCGGCTTCGATCCGTCTTCCCCCGCTTCGCGTGGAGGGGGCCGGGGCTTCGCTTCCGCGAACGCGCTCCTTCACGCGGCGGGGCGCGGGAACTTGGGCCAGGAGGCGATGGTCTGGGAAAGAATCCAGACGTATTCGCAGATGCACTCGAGCGGGCAGCAGACTTGCTGGTCTCTTCCCAGGCAGAAGGCCGGGCTTTCCCCCCGGACCCAGCAGGACGGCGCCAGGGCGGGCAGCGGCAGAAGGCTGCCCAGGGACTCGAGCGTCAGCGCCATCGTGGTGCCACAGGCCTCGTGCTGGAAAAGGAAGCTGCCGTTGCGCGGAATGAGGGCGTCGGTTTGAAACCCGAGCAGCCGCACCTCCGGATCGGCCAGCAAGGCGTCGCAGCCCGCCCAGTGGCGGTCGCATTTCGGGCAGCTCTTGAACACCGCCTCCCGACTCTGTTGGGTCGCATGCATCCTGTGGCGTGTCCGGCTGACGGTGGACAACGTCCGCTAATACACTAATTTAGCACGATTTTCTCTTGCCGCAATGCGCGCTGAACGGCCTCCTGAGCTGAGGACAAGGCCGGCGGATGCAGACGAGGCTGGCGGCGAAGACGGAGGTCTTGGCTTGGAGTTCGTTTCGGCGGGGTTGGAGGGAGCGGCGCTACCAGCAAAACCGTTTCGCGCCCAGGAAGTCGTTGTCGAAGCGCTTGCAGTAGTTTGTCGCCGCCGGGTTCAGGCTCTGGATGCACACCCGCGGCATCGTCGCGTGGATGATTTCGTCCTGGCCCAGATACAAGCCGGTGTGATCGACCTGGCCGGCGGCGTTCATGAAATAGACCACGTCGCCGGGGAGGAGCGCTTCCTTCAGCCAGGGCATGATCAGGTAGCCGCCCAGGTATTGCTGCTTGGCGTCCCGCGGCAGGCTGACGCCCACAGTCCGGTAGCTGAGCTGAATCAGCCCCGAGCAGTCGATCCCCGTCACCCGGTTCTTTCCTCCCATTTGGTAGGGCGAGCCCAGGAAGGTTCGGGCGTGCTCGACCACCCGGGCCATCTCGGCGCGGCGGTCGTGCCGGCGGCAGATGCTGCGCGGCAGGTCGATCTCGTTGCCCGCTGGCCCCAGCACCCGGCACTGCTCCGCTTCGGTCCATTCCACGACCGGCAAACGACAGCCCGCCGGCAGGCGCAGCGGCCCGGTCTCCCAGTCTCGCGCCAACTCGGCGACCGGCTCGTTGAGCAGCCGCACAAACGCTTCGCGGCCGATTCGCCGGACCTCGCTCTTGCGGGCATAGCCCCAGTAGCCGGTGAAGGTTTTGATCAGCCAGGCCTCGGGCAGTTCCTTGAGCAGATAGAGCGGTTCGCCCAGCAGGGCCTCGTCCATCGGGGTGCCTTCGAGCCGCGGATCCGACCACGTGAGCACGTGGGGCGCCAGGGCGATGCCGAAGGGGGCCGGGTCCCTGCCTAGGTCCGGCGCCAATTCGATGCGGTCAACCACGGGCTTGGCGCTCAAGACTTCAAACACGCCGCGGGTCAGGGCGCGAAACTCGGGCCGCTCGACCTCTCCCGTCAGCACCAGTTGGCGGTCCTCCTGCCGGACCGAAACGTTGAAATAGAAAGCCACCCGGTCCGAGAGCACCCGCTGCCGCAGGCGGTCCAGGCATGTCTCCGGCCCCGAGACCTCGTCGTTCCACGCGGCCTGGATCTCCAGCGCCAATTCCCGACAATGCGCGGAGCGCCTGGCCTCGAGGGCCGCTTTCGCTTCAGCCGCGTTCAATGCTGCGCCAGACATAAACAGGATCGACGGGGAACTCAGTCGGATCGTTTGAGCCCCGTGTCGCCGGACGGCGCCGCCGCCGTTCCGGCCGCAATCTCGCTCGCTTCGAAACTGCATTCCCACTGGTCAAAATACAGATTGCCGCCGCGCCACTCGACCTCGCCTCGCTGAAAATCCACGGGTTCCGACCGGAAATGGGTCTTGGCCGGAAACAGCGGCTGGCCATGGTCAGTATTGACGACCAGCCGGCAACTGTCCAGCCCGCCCAGATAGAACCACCGCTCCGCCTCGTTCGAGCTGGCCGTGAGCCCATAGGACACATCCGCGGGAACCCAGCCATACGGCTCCAGGTATATCCGGCACCAGTCGTGCATATTCTTGTCCGGCCCCGTCACCCAGCCCGATTCCCAGCGGGCGGGAATGCCGTTCATGCGGCACAGCGCCATGAAGAGCATCGTCTGGATGCCGCAATCGCCGTGGCGGCGCTCCAGGGCGTAACGGGGCAAACACTCGAGCGTGGAATACTCCCGCGCCCCGGCCCAGGGAATGTTCCCATGCACCCACTCGAAGAGCCGTTGCGCCACACGGCAGAGGTTTGTTTCGCCGCCAACGATTTCGCGAGAGAGCCGGCGCAGGTCCTCGTCAAAGACCAGGTGCGGCGGCCGCTCCGCCAAGAAGGGAGCCAGGCTCGGGTCGGAGACGGAAACGGCGCGCACCCGCGCCGGATCGAGGCGTCGATGGAATCCCCTGTTGACGTATTCGTAGGTGACGCCAAAGCGAGTCGGCATCCAGGCCAGCGCCGGCTTCTCCAGGTAGATCGAGGAGAGAGCGCTTCCCCTGGGGCTGACCACATGCTGCGGGGGATCGGAGCCGACCACGCGCACCACGTGCTGGTCCGGAGGGAGGGTCTGCGGAAACGGCAGCCAGACCCGGAGAACTTCGCCGGGGGGAACCGCTCCCGCCTTGACGGTCAAGATGTGCGTGACACGGAACAGCTTTGGCGTTCCTCCTGGCTGCCCGTTGGTGGTGGCGTTTTGCAGAATCGCCTGGAAATTGGCCTTGCGGTGCGCTGG
>JAKLEJ010000494.1 GCA_022711695.1 Verrucomicrobiota bacterium
AGGACTTCAAGGGAAAGTTCTCGTTCGAGGAGGCCTTTCGGAAACCCTTTCTGCCCTCGACCGCGTTGCGAAACCCATCGTCCCGGCCGCGCGTGGCGTGACCCGCGCAGGCTGAAACGCGGTCCCTGGTCGGTTTTCCGGCCTTCTTTCTCAAGCATGCCCAAAGCCCGAAGATCAAACTCGACTCCGCTGCCGGCCGTGCCGGCAGACGTGAGCCTGGTCACGCTGCCCAACGGCCTGACCCTCATTCTCCGCGAAGACCCGAGCGCCCCAGTGGTTTCAGCCCAGGCTTGGTGCGCGGCCGGGAGCATCCACGAGGGGAAATGGCTGGGGGCCGGGCTGTCGCATGCCCTCGAGCACATGCTTTTCAAGGGAACCGCCACGCGGCCGCCGGGTCGGATCGACCTCGAGGTGCAGGACGCCGGCGGGTCCATGAACGCCTACACCTCCTTCGATCGCACGGTGTACCATATCGATGTCCCCAACGATGGCGCGGCGGTGGCGGTGGACATTCTGTGCGACATCGTCCAGCACGCTACTTTGCCCAAGGCGGAGTTGGCCCGGGAGAAGGACGTCATCCTGCGCGAGATGGACATGAACCAGGACGACCCGCGGCAGCGGTCGGCCCGGCGGCTCTTCGAGTGCGCCTACACCCGCAGTCCCTACCGCTTCACGGTGATCGGCTATCCGGACATCTTTCACCGCGTGCGGCGTCGGGACCTCATGGAGTATTACTTGGAGAAATACGCGCCCAACAACCTGTTCTTTGTGGTGGTGGGCGACTTCAAGACCTCCGCCGTGGAGCAGCAGATCCGAAAGGCCTTTGCCGGGACGCCTGCGCGGGCCTGTCCGCCGGTGGTGCTCCCCGAGGAACCGCCGCAAACGGCGCCCCGCGAAATCATCGAGGAAGGGTCCACGGAGATGGCGCATCTGCATGCGAGCTGGCACATTCCGGAAGTGCGGCATCCGGATATGCCCTTGCTGGACGTTCTAGCGATGGTGCTGGGCGGGGGGCGCAGCAGCCGTCTTCATCAGGAGGTGCGCGAGAAGCAGGGCCTGGCTCACACGATCGATGCCTGGACCTACAGCCCGGGACTGCCCGGACTAATCGGGGTGAGCGCAGTGGCCGACGCCGGCAAGCTTGAGGACGCCCGCAAGGCCATCTGGGAGGAGGTCGAGCGGGTGGTCCAGGGGGCGGTGCGTCATCAGGAGGTGGCCAAGGCCATCCGCCAGATTCTCGCGAGCACGCTTTCGACGCGCAAGACCATGGCCGGCCAGGCGCAGGACCTGGGGGCCTGCTGGCTGGCCGCCAACGATCTCAGCTTCTCGGAACGTTATTTGTCGGCGGTGAAGCGGGCCACTCCTGCCGAACTGAAGCGGGTGGCGCAGCTCTACTTGAAGCCGGAGAACCGGACCTTCTACGCTTGCGTTCCGACGGGGGCGCGTCCGCCGGCGGTGTTGAGTTCGCGGCGGCACAGCGCCGGCCCGGTGGAGAAGTTGGAATTGCCCAACGGCCTGCGGCTGCTGGTGAAAGAGGATCATCGTCTGCCGTTCGTCGAGTTTCGCATGGGCTTCCAGGGAGGCGTGCTGGCCGAGAGCGCGGAAAGCAACGGGCTGACGCTGCTGATGGCTCGCGTCTGGCCCAAGGGCACCCGCGCCCGCAGCGCCGAGCAGATCGCGCGTGAGATGGAATCCCTGGGCGGCAGCCTGGACGCCTACGGAGGCAACAACAGCTTCGGACTCAGCGCGGAGGCGATGAGCGGCGACTTTCGGGCGGGCCTGGACCTGGTGGCGGATGTGGCCCTGAACCCGGTGTTCCCCGGTTCGGAATGCGAGCGCGAGCGCGAGGTGCAGCTTGCCTCCATCAAGGCGCAAAGGGATCATTTGCTGTTCAGCGCCGCGCGACTCATGCGCCAGGCTCTCTTTGGCGAGCAGGGCTATGGCCTGGACAACGCCGGGGTCGAGCGGAGCGTGCGCGGCCTGAAGGCTTCTGGCCTCGCGGAATTCCACGCGCGTTATGCGGTGCCGAACAACTGTGTCCTGGCCATCTTCGGCGACGTGGACGCCCGGCAGGCGCGCGCGGCGGTGGAACGGCGCTTCGGAGCGTGGAAAGCGGGCGGGGAGGTGCGGCTGGCGGGCCGGCCGCCGGTGTTGAGCGAGGTCAAGCGCGTGGGCGAAACGCGGCCGGACAAGAAGCAGGCCGTGGTGGTCGTGGGCTTCGCCGGCACGACCCTGCGCCACCCGGACCACTACGCGCTGGATGTCATTCACGAAGCCTGCTCGGATCTGGGTTCGAGGCTCTTTACGCGCATCCGGGAGAAGCTGGGCCTGGCCTACTACGTGGGGATGCAGCTCCTTTCGGGCCTTTCCCCCGGGTTTGTGGGGTTCTACGCGGGGACGGAGCCCGCCAAAGCGGGACAGGTGGAACGGGAGATCCTCAGGGAGATCGCTGCGCTGCGTGCGGAAGGTTTGACGCCCGAAGAACTGAAGCGGGCCAAGGCCAAGATCGTGGGGCACCGCAAGATTGCCCGGCAGGACCTGGGGGGCTACGCCCAGGTTTCGCTCCTGGACGAACTCTACGGGTTGGGCTTTGCCCACAGCGATGGCGACGATGCCCGCTACGAGGCGGTGACGGCCGAACAGGTCCGGGCCGCGGCCCGCAGGTATTTCACCCCGGGCGCCATGGTTGTTTCGGTCATCAACTCCGGCTCGCCGGAGGTCTCGCGGAGAATCTCAGGCTAGGCGGCGCCAAAGGCGCGCTCGTATTCGGCCCGGTTGGTGAGGCCGGAATCGACCAGCAGGCGCGCGGAGGCTTCCAGCGAGGGTGACGGTTGAATGGCGGCCGCTCCCTGCTTTTGTAGTCGGGCCCGGCCGGCCTCGTCAAACGCCGCCCATTCGACCACCGGGATTCTGCCCTTGTAACCTGTGCCCAGGCAGTTCGGGCAACCGGCGCCCCGGCAGTCCGGACAGAGGCGCCGCAGGAGGCGCTGGTTCAGGATGAGCGTCAGCGTCGAGACGACCGCGAAGGCGTCGGCGCACATCACCAGGAGCCGCTCGAAAACGCCGCGGCACGAGCCGGTGTGGAGAGTGGCAATGACCAGGTGGCCCGTCAGCGCCGCCCGGATGGCGATCTCGGCTGTATCCTTGTCGCG
>JAKLEJ010000495.1 GCA_022711695.1 Verrucomicrobiota bacterium
CTCGGCACCGCATCCATGGTCCGCTCTTCCAAGGACGCTATAAAGCGATTCTTGTGGACGCCGACCACCCCGACTACTTCGAGAGGGCGAGCACCTACATTCACCTAAACCCGGCTCGATCTGGCCTCATCCGCATTGGGGAGGAGCGGCTTAAGAGTTACCGGTGGAGCAGCTACCCGTGGCACCTCGTTCGGGCCGGCGGCAAGCCCGAGTGGCTGGAGAGCAGTCGGGTTTTGGGGTGTCTGAGGCTGAGGCATAACGATGCCAAGGGCTATGAGGCCTACCTTGAAGGGCGCGTGCTGGAGTTGGGAGACCCAGCCGGGGCCAAGGCCTTGGCCGAACAATGGAAGGCGTTGCGGCGGGGGTGGTACCTGGGCGAGGTGTCGTTCGCGGAGAAACTGATCACGCGTTTGCGGCGGGCGACCGAAGGACGGCGGCGGGAGTCGCACAGCGGACCTGCGCGGCTGGCTCACGACCTCGCCGCGGCGGAACAGCGGTTGGCGGCGGGGATGCGCGCCCTGGGCTTGAACGAAACGGCCGTGCGGAACTTGCCCAAGGGCGCGCCCGAGAAACTGGCGCTGGCATGGTGGCTGCGGGAGCACACCACCGTCACCCTGCGTTGGGTGGCGCAGCGCTTGGGGATGGGCCACTACACGCGGGTGACTCAGGCCATCAGCCGCGTCTCCCGCCGGCCCAGTCGGGAACTGGCGCGGCTCCAACGGCGTCTGGAGGCCCTGCAATCGTTCTGACTTCCTAGAATGTCATAATTCTAGGACTGACCCCTTATGGAACGCGCCCACACGCCTGACTGTCTGGCGGGCGTCAGGGGCGGGCGACCCGCACCGCCACGTAGCGAGCCTCGGGAATGATGAACTTCCTGACCTCCACGCGGACGGCGGCGGCTCCGAACTCGTCCAGCACCAGGCGCGCGATCTCGTCGGCGAGGGTTTCGATGAGCCGCCATTGGCGGCCCTCGCCCAGGCGAAGCAGCCGCCGGCTCACGGCGAAGTAATCGATCGTCGCGGAGAGATCGTCGCTCGCGGCCGCCCGGCTGAAGTCGAGGTCCATCTCCACGGAAACCAGCAGCCGCTGTGGCTGGGCTCGTTCCTCCTCCGGGACGCCCACCCGGCAGAACAGTTCGAGCTCAGAGAGGATGATTTGGTCCATGGTCGCGCTTGGGCCGTGCCAGGACGGCGTCGATGAGGCGCCGCGTGGGCTGGTTGAGATCGAGATCGAGCGCCTGGCGCAGGTCCGTCCAGGCGTATTCGCGGGCTTCGTCGTTCAAGCGCACCTCGGCGGGGGCCGCGGCCCTGCAGGTGTAGTTCAGCAGCACGAAATGGGCTTCGCGGTAGAACTCCTTCGAGCCGATGCAGTCCTGGACCAGCGCCAACTCGATTTCCGAAATCTCCAGGCTGGTTTCCTCCTCGATCTCGCGGCGGAGGGCGTCCTCGGCGGTCTCGCCGTATTTGATCTTTCCGCCGGGGATGCCCCAGCGGTTGGACCATTTGTGGGTGCGGACCAGCAGGGCCTCGTCCCGGGCGGGATGAAAGACGAGGGCGCCGACCGTGGCGGTGGGCCGCGAAGCGATCGGGGCGCGGAGCTCGAAGCGGTTTTCCTCCAGGAGCCGCTGCAATTCGCCGAGGTGCTCGACGATGAGGTCCGGCTCGCTGGCTCGCAGTTGATCCAGGTGGTTGTAGCCGGTGAGCACGCCGCAGGAGCGCACCCCGCCGTGGCGGGCCGTCTCGATGTCATGCTGCATGTCGCCCACGAGCAGCGTCTCCTCGGGCGCCAGGCCGTGTTCGGCCACGATCTCGCGAATCTTGGTCCGCTTGTCCCAGACGCCCACGTAGGGATGGTCGAGAAAAGGCGCGAACCCGGTGGCGGCCGTCTGGCGGGCGAAATGGCGCTCGTGCACGCTGCTGAGCACGAAGGTGCGCAGGCGGGCGCTCCGGCAGAATTCGAGGAAACGCCGGGCGTGGGGCAGTTCCACCACCAGGTCCTGGCAATCCTGGAAGCAGCCGTGAAACCACTCTTCCAGTTGAGGCAGCGGCACGTGGGGGGTGTAACGGTCGTAGAACCGGGTGAACGGCAGGCAGAATTCGGCCCGGAATTCCGAGAGGCTCAGCTCGGGCACGCCCGCGCGCCGGAAGACATAATTGGAGGCCCGCCAGACCGCCGGCAGATCATCGACCAGCGTGCCGGACCAGTCGAAGATGACGTTGCGGATCATGAAGACGAGCCCGGCCGGCGCGGGCGCCTGCCCTTCCGGGCCGGGTCCTGCCACGGGCGGGCGGGGCTGGGGCGCACACGGGTCTGGGCAGGGCGCATCACCAGAACGCGATCGAGAACAGCTTGATCCCCTCGGGCCGCTCTGTCACCGGGTCATGGGCGGTGTTGCCCGAAGCCGACCCGTAAGACGCTGGCGCCAGCGGGTTGATGAGCTGAAGCACGTTCCGGGTGCGGGTGGCCTGGACGGCCACGCCGCTGTAAGCGACTTTGCGATACTTCCGGGAATAATAGACCTGGTTGGTGGCGCCCACGCGCACCTCGGACCTGGGCGGCGCGCCCGAGGCGACGCTGGCTGTGGCTTGCCCCTGCACCTGCGCCTGCGCGCCGGCGCAACCCAGGACGACCCCTGCGATCAATATCAAGCTTCGCATAACGACGTACCTCGGTACACGTTCGCCTCTGGCGGGGCTTTGTCAATCGCATTCCCCGCCGAATAGAGTGGCCAAGGACAGGGCGGAGCGTTAGGAATAGTCCGCAAATGCAAGCGCGGCGCGGGCATGAGACGGAGAGGTTCCCGGGAGCGGCTGGGGCGCAGGCCGGCTTCGACCGCGCCTGCGGGCGCAAGCCCGGCGCAACCATTTCAGTCCGCAGGCGTTATCACCGATAGACTATCATGGCTGACCACGAACTGGCGAGCGCCAGAGAGACTTACCGGAAGATTTGCGACAACGTCGAACGGGTGATGCAGGGGCAATCGGCGGCCATCCGCAAGCTCCTGGCGGCGATGGCCACGGGCGGGCACGTGCTCCTGGAGGATTACCCGGGCACAGGCAAGACCACGCTGGCCAAGGCCCTGGCGCGCTCCGTCGACGCGGCTTTCAAGCGCGTTCAGTTCACGCCGGACCTTCT
>JAKLEJ010000496.1 GCA_022711695.1 Verrucomicrobiota bacterium
CCGCCGAAGGGGTCGGCGTAGACCCGGCAGGGCACGTCCGGCGGCAGGGCGTTGATGGCGGAGAAGATGCCCTCGGCCGGGGCGCAGAAGTCGAACAGGCCAATGCCCAGCACGATGTCCGCCGCCGGGATGCGGTGGGCGAAACGCGCCGGGTCGTAGTAGCTGACCACGCGGGCGACCCGCTGCGGGTCTTCACCCTCGGGCAGGTGCGGCCCCCACTTGGCAAGGCCGAGGATGGTCCAGTCAATCCGGCACAGCGCCACGGCGACCCCGCGGATCTGCCGAATCTGGGGACGCAGCCCGCCCAGCACCAGCGCCAGCCCCGCGCCCTGGCTGCTGCCGCTGACATTCACCTCGCCGTTGCACTCGGGACGGGCACGGATGATGTCGTAGCAACGCGCCAGGCAGCAGTAGCTGTAGCGCATCATGTAGGCATCGCGGTCGGTGATGCCGGTGTTCATGTAGTCGAAGTCCGCCCTGGCGGGGCGTTCGCTGATGTCGCCGCCATGCACGGCAACGGCCATGCGCAGATCCCCGCCCGCGCTCTGGCACAGCCCGGGCTGCCAGACGCTCACCGGCGGGCACTGCACGGTCGCGGGCGCCCTGCCCTCCTTCTTCGGCACGTACAGCCACGCCCAGGCCCAGCGCCCGCCCCACGAGCGGTACTTGACCTTGAAGGCCCGCCCCGCGGCGGTCTCCTTGTCGGTCTGCTCTTCCAGCGTGAGGTCAAGGGGGATTTTCGCCAGATCCGCCAGGGTGTCGTCCCAGAAACGGTCGAAGTCGGCGGGGACCTCAGCCTGGGGAATCCGTTCCGGCTGGGTGACAAAGCCGAGGCGTTTGCGGATGACCGGCACGCCCTCGGCGACCAGGCTCATGACGCCCGTATACTGGCCGGGACACGGCGGCTGCAGCCGGATCTCGACAGTCTGCGCCGGGGCCTCGGGAGTGACCGCCACCAGCGCCTCCGCGGCCACGGTGTTCCCGGCGAAAACATAGCCCTGCCCCTCGAAACGGAGCAGGCCGCTGAACGACGCCCCGTACAAGGCCCGCACCGTCACCGTGAACGTGGCCGCCGGGCTGGCGCAGAAGAGATGCCCCGGCGTTGGGGACACAATGTCGAGGGTCAGCGCATGCTCGGGGGCCGGCCGGCTGAAGGCACGGATGCGCCAGCGCTGCGGCGTCTGCTTCACCTCGGTGGTGTCGAGCATGACCAGGTTGAGACGGTGGTCGTCGGGCGCCGTGATCCAGCCGTGGCTGATGCTCTTGACGGAGGAGGCTTTCTCGAAAACCAGCCCGGCGCCGTTGGCCGCCAGCACCGCATAGTCCCCTCCTTCGACTGGACGCGCCACCGGCCACCCGATCTCCCCCTCCCCGTCCGGATTGCAGGCGCGCTCCAGCCCGCTGCGCAGGCTGACGGCCAGTTGCGCCGGCGGGTAGCCCGCGGTGAACGGCCGGGCGCCCTTGGGCGTACCGAAAGCCTCAATCTCGACAGCGTCGGGAAGAAAGACGTAGCTCAGCGTCCAGCCGTTGCCGTCCGCGCTCAGCCGGTTGCCCTCCAGGCGCGCCGGCCCGGGCATCGGCAGCGGGCGATGCCAGGAGTTGTAGTCCGTGCAATACAGCCCCGACACGCCTACCTCCTCGCCGCCGCCGGGGCGAAGCTTCGCCGCCCCCTGGATGAACTCGACCCCGTTCACCCGCAGCGACAGCAGCTGCCCCTCGGGCCCGACAGCCGCCCCGTAGGCCGCAGCCGTCACCACAAAACGGTCACCCTCCTGCGCAACCGTCGGCATCGGATTCCCCTGCCCGCGCCCGGCCAGCGCCGCCAGGGTCAGAAACGCCGGAAGACTGAACGCGCCTCGCATGGTTGTGCTCCGAAGATTCCGTGGCTAGTGGGCCGGCAGCAGGCCAGGCAGCGACTCGATGGAATCGAAGGCACTGGGAGTGTCGATTCCCTCAATTCAGTCGATGCCCTCGACTCGCTCGCCATCTCACCACTCATCGGTGCGGAAGCAGGAGGCCGGCAGGCCTTCCTGGTTGAACAGGTTGCCAAAAGGGAAATCCGAGTACGCATAGCGGACGGCGACCGGCGCCGCGACCTCGTTCGAGCGCACCACCACGGTGTCCCCCCTGATCTCCGCGTCGGCCCAATGGAACACCCGGTCGGCCCCGGCCACCGCAAACCCTTCGAGCCGCTCCCCCTTCACCACCAGCCCGCCGCCGACATGGGCAAAGGCCAGAACCGCCTCCCGGCCCCTGAATTCGACTCGCTCAAGAATCGGCCCCGAATAAACCAGGTCCTCCTCGTACGCCAAAGCGCGGGCGGCGAGCGCCAGCCGCCGACCCACATCCACCTTGTTGCGCGGGTGCAGGTCGGGTTCGCAGATGTCGGCGGTCACCACCATCGCCGTATTCCTGACCGACAAGGTGCGGCGCTGCCCGTCGCGCACTTCCGCCCAGCCGCTCTCCATCACGGGCGCCTTCGGCGGGACGTTGGCCGGGGCGAGCTGCACATAGAGGAACGGGAAGTCACGCCCCCACAGCGACCGCCACTCCTGGATCATGACCGGGAAGAACTCCTTATACGTCCGCGAGTTGTTCCGCCGCTCCGGACGCGCCGGGAAGAGGAAGCTCATGGTCTCGTTCTCGCCTTGGTACCAGATGACGCCGCGCATGGCGAACGGCGCCAACGGATACACCCTGCCATAGAAATAGGGGCCGGGAGAGCGGTCGCCCTCAAACGCGCCGGGCCAGGGCAACGGCTGGCTGCCGTCCTCCTTGGACTTAACCAGTGACTGCTCGTAGGCGTCGTACTTCTCGCGGAAAGCCTTGTATCGTCCCGGTACGCTCGTGTAGTCCTCCAGCGTCTCCTTGAAGATCGGATTGGCCTGCATGGTCTCGGCGCTGATCCACGACCGGATCGGGCTGGCCCCCTGTGCGGTGATAATCAGCCCGATCGGCACCTTGAGATGGTTGTGAAGCTCCCGCGCGAAGAAGTAGGCCACAGCAGAGAGGTTCCCCGCCGTCGCGGGCGTACATGGAAACCATTCGAGTGAGCCGCAGGGAATCCCCCGCGGAGGGCGCTCCGCCGTCCCTTGGATGGTTAGGAAACGGATGTCCGGATAGTCCGCCGCGGCGA
>JAKLEJ010000497.1 GCA_022711695.1 Verrucomicrobiota bacterium
TGGGCTACGTCTTCGGCGATTGGGTGGCCCGGCCCCTGTTCGCCGGACAACCCGACGGCTGGCGGTGGGCCTTCTACATGGTGGTCGTCCCCGGCCTCTTGCTGGGCGTCTGGAGCCTGTTCCGACGCGATCCCCCGCGCGGCCAGGCCGACCTGGCCCACGGGCAAAAACCGGTGAAGCTCTCGCGAAGGCATTACCTGATCCTGCTGCGAACGCCCTCCTTTGTCTTCTGCACGCTGGGGATGGCGGCGATGACGTTCGCCATCGGCGGCATTGCCTTCTGGATGCCCTATTACCTCGAGGCGCGCCCGGGCGCGCCGGCCAACTCGACCCTGGTGTTCGGGGCGATCACCGCGCTGGCCGGGTTGAGCGCCACGCTGCTCGGCGGATGGGCGGGCGACAAGCTCCGGCGGCGATTCCCCAGCTCCTATTTCCTGGTCTCGGCCACGGCCATGCTGACGGGCTTTCCCCTGTTCCTGGGCGTGCTCTACCTGAACGTGTCGTTCACCTGGCTCTGGGCGCTGATCTTCCTGACGTGCTTCTGCCTCTTCTTCAACACCGGCCCCACCAACACCATCATCGCCAACGTGACGCATCCCTCGCTGCGCGCCGCCGGCTTCGCCTTGTGCATCCTGGTCATCCACGCGCTCGGCGACGTGATCTCGCCGGTGATCATCGGCCTGCTCAACGACTACTTTCACGACATGAACAAGGCCTTTCTCGTGGTGGGCCTGACCTTCCTGATCGCTGGCGCGCTGTGGCTGTGCGGAGCCCGGCACCTGGCCCGCGACACGGCGCTGGCGCCACGACGGCTGGAGGAAGCTCCCGAGTAACGGCGTCACCGCAGACACGAGGTCGCGTCTCAGGGAACGCGAGTCAGTGCAGCTTGGAGCGGTAACACACCATCTTCAGCGGCTCCTCACGGGGATAGACCGCCAGCAGATCGTCGAGCCGCATCAGGGTCCAGGGCTGCATGTAATTTCCGCCGTTCTTGGTGAAAACGATGTCATGGGCAATGAACACCGCGGAATGAACGGCCACTTCATCGCCGTCCAGCCAGAAGACCAGGTCCCCCAGTTGGCAGGGGCGGGCAATCTGCGTGTATTCCTCGGCCAACTTCGCGACCACGTAATCCTTTTCGGCAAAGCGGTCGTCAGGGTTCTCAAGGAAGAAGTTCATGGAAGTCCAGTGACAATCCCGGATGGGATCGTTGGGATTCCTGGGGGGCGGCGGATACGAGTAGAGGCGGCGGCGCGCGAAGGGCGGGAGCAGATGCACGATGTCCAGGTTGCCGCCCTCGGGCAGCCGGGCCAGCGATTCCAGCAACGGCCGGCAGTCTTTGACGTGGTAGCCCCGGCCCCAGTAGGCCATCAGCGCGCCAATGTCGCTCTCGGGCCGGATGCGCAGCTTCATCACCACGCCGGCCTGGCGCGAGAGCGTCTTCTGCAGCCGGAGCCGCTCGTGGGCGTTGGGGACGCGATTCATCAGCTCGATCGAATCCGAAAGGCACACCGCCTGGCCGCGCTGGTAGAGAAAACGCTTGGCCAGTTCCACAGTGTCGGCCGAAAGACCGCTGTGATTGAACCAACGATCCAGCGCCTCCCGCCGATAGCAG
The DNA here is from genome assembly GCA_022711695.1 of Verrucomicrobiota bacterium. Classification (GTDB taxonomy): domain Bacteria; phylum Verrucomicrobiota; class Verrucomicrobiia; order Limisphaerales; family JACRJZ01; genus JACRJZ01. Next base: position 1,616 of record JAKLEJ010000497.1, read on the forward strand.
TAGGGGAAGGCGTAATTGAAGTTCTCCGGGAACTTAGCCAGCTCCCCGCAGATCGCCCTTCGCGATTCGGGCTTCAGGTCGAACAGCAGCTCGCGGCTGGGGACAATCCAAAGGCCGTTGCTGGCCGCCACGCAACGGTTGGGGCTCAGCAAGTCCGCCACCTGCGCGGACGACAGCCCCGCCGCCAGGGCCAACCGCTCGAACTGCGCCTTGGAGCTTCCGCCCAGGAACCAGCGCGTCGGCGAATTGGTCCCCGAGGGCACGGCTGCGTATTCATCGGGCTTCTCGAACTCGACATCGTATTCCACCAACTCGCCCCAGGGAGCCGCATGCGGGTCGTGGACTGGCGGCGTCTGGTCCCGATCCAGGAGCATGCGCGCGGCCGCGGTCCCCTGCCGAGGCCTGACTTCAAGAGCCAGGAGAAGGCCAATGGCCATGATGCCCCCCGCCAGCAAGGTCACCCCGAACAACATCAAAGCGAAGCCTTTGGGCAAAACCACCGCGCGGTCTTCCCGACGGCCCGAGGCCGGGGAAGCCGGAGGGGCCGGCGGCTCGGGAACGGGCCGGGCCCGATCGTTGCCTGAGTCGTTGCGAGGCATAGGTTTCGAGTTCTTCGCGGCGCGGGAGCATGAGGCAACCCCGGCCGAATTCAAGCGGAAACCCGGCTCACGAACGCATCACGGAATTCCAGCGGCCGAGGCGCGGTCCTGGGACGAGCGATCCGAGGTTTCGCAGACCACGCGGAAGCCGACGTCGTAAACACCCTGATCCGGCAGGTAGCTCTGCCGGAAGGCGGACCGGCAGCGGCCGGGAGGGTCATACCACGAGCCGCCGCGCGCGACGACACGGTCGTTTCCTGCCGGCGCGGCGCTGGAGGACTGCGGACAAGGCCGCCAGGCGGAAGCGGTCCACTCGGCGACGTTGCCGTGCATGTCGTGCAAGCCCCACGGATTGGGAAGGTAGGAACCCACCGACGCCGAAACGCGAGAGCGGTCGTCGAAGCGCGTGTCGGCCGGACGCCACGGCGGAATCACCTCCGGGCGGCCAACCCAGCCGAAGGGATCGATCCCCTGGTGCGTCCGATCGGAGAGATTGGCCACCGATGCGAAGTCGGTGTCCAGCCCGCCATACCAGAACGGCGTGGTCGTGCCGGCCCGGCAGGCGTATTCCCACTCGGCCTCGGTCGGCAGCCGAAACGGGCGGCCTGTCTTCGCCGAGAGCCAGCGGCAGAACGCGGTGGCGGCATGCCAGGAAACGCGCACCACCGGCTGCCGCGGCCGCGCCAGCGACCAGCCCCGCTCCCCGGGGCTGAACTGGATGTAATCGCCGTGCTCCAGCCGGCTGTCATGCCCCGGATCGAACTGGGCGAATTGTTCGTTGCTGATTTCGAATTTCCCCATCCAGAAGTCATTCCCAATCCTGACCGCGGTCGGCGGCCGCTCGTCCGCTTCGCCATCCTGCTGGCCCATGACGAATTCGCCGGACGGGATGCGGACCATCTCGATCGTGAGGCCCT
>JAKLEJ010000498.1 GCA_022711695.1 Verrucomicrobiota bacterium
ACCGTCGATGTTGTGGCGGCACAGGTGTTGGCTGACACCATCCGGCGCTATGAGGATCTAGGGGAGGATTCCATCCGGATCACTGCCAGCACTCTGAGCGTGCTGGGGAGGGTGGAGCAGACGGATGAACCGCACACGCTGCTGAGCCTGGCCGTGGGCATTGACGACCAACCGGTGGAGATGGCCAGGCGTTATTTGCCGTTCCTCAGGAGGATGGAGCAGGAGATGAGAGTCCATCTCCAGGGGCAACCGGTTCGTTTCGAGTTGGTTCTGCGCAAGAACTCCGACCCGGATTATCCCAAAATCGCGGGGGGCCGGGTTGACTTCCAGCGGGTGGGCGCGCTGCCCTACGTGTTGTCGAGGAAAGCCGGCGCAGTCTTCGGGCTGGTGGCCCGGGAAGACCAGGGCAAGAACGGAGTGATCTTCGTGAGCAAGGATGTTTACGACCGGGGACTCACCAACCTGGACTGCCTGGCTGGGCGTTCCTTCGCCTTTGGCGAGAGCAACTCGACCGTCAGCACCATGGCCAAAGTCGAACTGGCCCGGGCCGGGATCACCCGCGCAAGGCTGGGGCAAGTGAAGGAGTTTGACTCCTACGATCCCGAGCAGGTTGCCAGATTCCGCGCGGCCAGTCAGAAGGCCGGCAAGCCCAGCCACCTGCCCCTGGTCCGGAGCCATCGCCTGGCGCTGGAGTCCGTGCTCGAGGGGAAGTTCGAGGCCGGCGTGGCGCGACGACAGTACTTCCAGAATGCCAAGAGCAGGGGCCTGGTGGAAATCCACACTTTCGACATTCCCCCGGACGTGTATGTAGCAAGGGAGGACTTGGATTCGATTCTGGCGCGAGCCTTCGGGCAAAGCCTGCTGGCCTTGCGCGACAAGCAGTTGTTGTCCGACCTGCCCCTGCAGCCGATAAACCAGTTTCTCCCGGCGATGGATTCGGACTACAACGCGCTCCGGGGGCTCCTCGACAGGGAATTGCGAGCGTTCGAAGGCCAGCTCCCATCCACGAAGGACTGAGCGGGGCATGTGGTTTGCCAAGCATTCGTCTGGCTGCAGAGCCAATCGGATTCCAGGCGCCCGCGCAGCCCCTGAAGCGCATGATCCCGAGTCCAGCCACCTTGCGCATGGGCAGCGGAAGGATGCCGAACCATCCCCAACACGCCAAGGCATGAGCGCCGACATCGGCGCCCTTGTCACCTGAATGATGCCTCTCACATTAAACATGGACGAGATCTGCCAGAAGCATGAGCTGGCGATCCAAAGCGTCGCTCTTCGCGACGGTGAGGCGCGCGTCATCCTGGTCGCCAAAGGCGAACCTGACTGCCCCTGCTATGTGCTGGAACTGCGTGAAGTGCGGGCGCTGCACGCCTATTTCGATGAGCAGGTCCCTGTGTGCGTCGCCATCCGGTCTGTGAGCTGCCTCGGGTTGTGGTTGCCAGATCGATCGGCTTATCGCCAGGTCTCCCTCCTGTGTAAGTCATTCCCCACCCACACCTTCGTGGTCGCGATCGCCGGACAGATTCGGTTCAGGGAGGCCTGCCCCGAAAGCGGCGATCTTTGTTTTCCGGGTTGACGAGGCCGCAGCGGCCACGGAGCGCCGCCCTCCAGGGGACGGACTGGCCCCTCGGCACTCACACCGAGCCTGGACGCGAGGCCCGGCGGCGGCTGGAGGTCCAGAGTCGCCCCCGAGAGCCGGGGTCAGTTGGTGTGGCGGCCGGTTTGGAGGCGGGCCAGCTCGAGCAGGATATTCTCGATCTGGTCGAAGTATCGGTCGTCAGAGAGGCTGGCGCGGGCGTCGCGGAGCCTGGCCAGTTCCAGTTCGAGGGCGTCGCGCCGGGCGCGCGTTTCCGGCGGGAGGGACTGCTCGGCCTGGTTGGGCACGAGGTGGACCTGGTGGGCGCGCAGGCCATCGAGCGCGCCTTGCTGGGGTTTCTTGACGGCGCGCACCCCGCGGAACCAATCGGCAGGCGTGCCGAGGGCGTCGCCGTTGTCATCGAGCAGGGCGTGCTCGGTGGCCAGCCGGCCGGCGGTCTTGTAGAACTCAGTCACCTGGGCGGAAGCGCCCAGGAACGATTCCAGGAGCGAGGTCTGGCCGTCCTGGTCCAGGTCGCTGCGCGGATCGGCAAGAGTCTCGGCGAAGCACTGCCCGAAGCGGGCGAAGTTCCGCTCGCTGCCGCTGCGGGTCGCCGTGATGACGACCCGGTTGGACGCGGAGAGGGCGTTGAGGAACGGCGCGCTGGCCGAGGCGGTGTCGATGACGATCAACGGACGGCGGATTGGCTTGAGCCAGCCCGCCAGGTCCGCGGCGGAGACATCGGGACCGCGCAGGTTGAACCGGGCCTCGTGGCCGTCGAACGCGCCATGGCCGATGAGCACGAGCCAGAGGGCCTGCCAGCCGTCGGCCGGCTCGTCGGCAAGCCGCTTCTGGAGCAGGTCGCGGTCGGCCATGCCCGGGTTCGGCTCGATGCCGATCGTGACAAAGCCAGCCCCGCCCCGCTGGCAGGCCTTCTCCCAGAGCTGAGCCTGGCGCAGGAAATTGCTGCCGTATTCCTCTTCGCCCGGGGCTCCGACGACGAGGATGACCGAAGGGGCGTTGGTGGGCGCGGCCGCCGCCGCGGACAGGCCCGCGAGCGGCAGGGCAAGCAGAGCGAGAATGGAGAACCAGGCTTTCACGGCAACCCCCTTGCGCGACGCAAGCCCCACTCGGCGGCAAAACAGGCCAGGGCGAACAGGAACACAAGCGGGGTATGCCAGAGCGGGCTGGTCCAGGCTTCCATGACGGGGGCCTGGCGGCTGGGAAGGTCGCGGGCGAATTCGGCAAGGCCGGCGGGGGCGATCGTGCGGCCGCCGGTGGCCCGGGCAATCGCTTCCAGGAGGGCGGTGTTGGGCTCGATGGAGCGGAACTCGTCGGCCGCGAGGTCGGCGCTCCAGCCGGCCTCGGCCCGCCCCACCTCGGCGCCGGCCGAGTTAGTGACAATGGCCGTGGCGCGGAAGCCGCCGGTCTGGCGCGGCGCGTAGCCGGCCTCGTAGAGCCCGGCCTCGGTGAGCGAGGGCTCCGCGCGCAGGCGAACCGCGTTGGTTTGAACGGCCGGATTATCGCCCATCACCGGCGCCACTTCTATGAACA
>JAKLEJ010000499.1 GCA_022711695.1 Verrucomicrobiota bacterium
CATGGGCATGTTCGACACTCCCGGCAGCCCGCTGAGGAAGGGCTTCGACCATTTCTTCGGCTACAACTGCCAGCGCCACGCCCATTCCTACTTTCCCACCTTCCTTTATCGCGACGACCAGCGCTTCGAGTTGCCGGGCAACGACGGCAAGAACGTCGGAAAGACCTACGCCCAGGAACTAATCCAGGAGAACGCCCTCCGCTGGGTGCGCGCCCAAAAGGACAAGCCCTTCTTCCTCTTCTACGCCATCACCCTGCCGCATGGCCGGCACGAGATTGACGACCTCGGCATCTACGCGGACAAGCCATGGACCCCCCAGCAGAAGGCCTACGCCGCCCAGGTCACCCGCCTGGACAGCGATGTGGGCCGACTCCTCGCGCTGCTCCAAGAGCTCAAACTCGACAACAAAACACTCGTGATGCTTGCGGGCGACAACGGCTCCTCGTTCGCTCCCAACTCCGAGATCGGGCGGCTGTTCGACCAGGCGGGCAACGGCCTGCGGGGCTTCAAACGCGGCCTCTACGAAGGCGCGCTCCGCCAAGCCGCCCTGGCCCGATGGCCCGGCGTGGTGCCTGCCGGCCGGGTGAGCGACGAACCCTGGGCTTTCTGGGATTTCCTGCCCACCGCCGCCGAACTCGCCGGAGCGAAGCTCCCGCCCGAATGCAGAACCGACGGCCGTTCGCTCGTCGCATTCCTCAAAGGCGGGCCGGCCCCGCGCCGGGACTATTTCTACTGGGAGCTGCACGAAACCCAGAAGCCCCTCCAGGCGATCCGGTTCGGCGAATGGAAGGCCGTGAAGAACGGCCTCGCCGCCAGCACCGAGCTTTACCGCCTGGCCGACGATCCCGGCGAAAAGACCGATCGGGCGGCGCAACACCCGGAGGTGGTGGCGCAAGCGGAGTCGCTGATGAAATCCGCGCGGTCGGACGATCCGAACTGGCCCATGACCGGCAAGGCGGCCCGCCGCCTCCAGGACGCAAAAGGGGCCTCGGCCACCGTCACCAACACGCCCGTGAAACCGCAAAGCCCATGAAAGTTCTCCTGCCATTCCTCGTTGGCCTGGCGCTCGCTCTCAGCGCACCCGGCGCCGCGGGCGCTCCGACTCCCGCCCCCGCCCGGCCGAACATCCTGTTCCTGCTGTCCGACGACCACAGCTACCCGTTCCTGGGCTGTTACGGCGACCCGAACGTCAGGACCCCGGCCCTGGATCGCTTGGCGGCCGAGGGGATGAAGTTCCACCGCTTCTTCACCGCCGCCCCGCAATGCGTCCCCTCCCGCGCCGCCCTGCTGACCGGCCGTTCGCCAGTCGCGGCGCGCATCACGCGTTTCTCATCCCCGCTGGCGCGCGACGAGATCACCTTCCCGGAGGTGCTGCGCGAAAAGGCCGGCTATTTTGTCGGCGTTTGCGGCCGATCCTATCACCTCGATGGTTCCGGCCAGAACAGCGGGGCGACGGTCAGGAGCCTTCTGGAGAAGCACGGCCTGATCACGTTCGAGCAGCGCTTCGACAGGGAACAAGCGGCTTGAAGCAGGGCGCGCCGGCTGATAGATTGCTGTTGTTATGAGCGAACTCTTGTCCCGCATCACGATCGATCCGGAAGTTTGCCACGGCAAGCCGGCCATCCGGCATCTCCGCTATCCGGTGGAGTCCATGCTCGAATACCTGGCGGCGGGCGACACCTTTGAAGATTTGCTAAAGGAGTTCTCCGAACTGGAGCGTGACGACCTGCTGGCCTGCCTGGAATTCGCCGCGCAATCGCTCAAACTTAAGAGCCAGCACCTCGTTTTGGCATGAAGTTCCTGGTGGACGCCCACCTGCCGCAGGGATTATGCGCCCTGCTGCAGGCAGCGGGGCACGATGCACTTCACACCAGCCAGTTGGCCGCGCAAAACCGCACGACTGACCGCGCCATCAACGAGTTGTCGCTTCGGGAACAGCGCGTCGTCGTCACCAAAGACTCTGACTTCTTCCACTCTCACCTGCTTCGACGCGAGCCCTGGAAACTGCTGCTGGTGCGCACCGGCAACATCCGCGCGCGCGATTTCAAGGAACTCTTCCAGCGGCACCTGCCGGCGATTGAGGCCGCCCTGGCCCAGAACTCCCTGGTCGAACTGGATCGCCAAGCCGTGAAAGTGGTCGCCTAAAGAACAGCGCGGCGCCGCATCGCCATCAACCGGCACATGGGCGAGCACAGGCTGCGATCTGAGGGCGTTCCATTTCATGCGCGAGCCTCCTCTCTCTACACGCCGGCCGTGACCCGGCGGATGCAAGGAGGTGGTTCGAACTGCGCGACCGCAACCGCGACGGGTTCCTGAGCCGCGAAGAGTTCGTCCCCGCCTCGCCGCTCCTCTGATCCCGGAAAACTCTTGCCATAAGCGGGGTGGGCGTCTGAAATCGGCCTATGAAACCTCGCTCCTTTCACCAGCTTTCTCTCTCGGCTTCCGCCCTGGCGATTGCCGGAGGTCTTTGCCTCCCGGCCTCGCACGCCGCCCAACCCGCTGCCAGACCTGCTCTCACCGTCGCCACCGACCGCGCAGACGCCCTCTACACACAGGGTGAGACCGTGGTCTTCACAATCAAAGCCCGGCTGAATCCGCGACCCGAAGACGGCGCCGAGGTGGATTGGACGATCTCCAAGGACGGCGTCCCTCCGACGACCCGCGGCACGGCGCGCCTGACCAACGGCGCCGCCACCGTCACCGGCAAACTGGACGAGCCCGGCTTCCTGCAATGCCGGGCGGTTCTCCGCTCGACCAACAAGACCGACGGGGCCGCCGTTGCCGGAGCGGCGATCGATCCCCTTCGGATCAAACCCAGCCTTCCCGTGCCAGCGGATTTCGACGACTTCTGGGCGTCGCAAAAGAAGAAGTTGGCCGCCGTGCCGCCGAACGCGCGTCTAACGCCTGTGCCATCGCCCACCGCCGGGTTGGACTGCTTCGACCTCCAGGCCGACAGCGTGGGCGCGCCGGTGTCCGGTTACCTGGCGCGGCCCAGCGGCGCGAAGGCAAAGAGCCTGCCGGTCATCCTGACGGTTCATGGCGCGGGGGTGCGCAGTTCGAGCCTGACCGGAGCGGCCGGTTGGGCCGGCAGGGGATTCCTGGCGCTGGACATTAACGCCCAT
>JAKLEJ010000005.1 GCA_022711695.1 Verrucomicrobiota bacterium
CCAGTATGAGGTGAGCGGTTTGGGGGCGGGAGGGCATGAGCTGGTGGCGGTGGGGCTGGGAACGGGCGGGTTGCGGGCGATGTCGGCGCCGGTGGCGATCGAGGTGGTGGGCCAGGACCGGGACGGGGACGGGATGCCCGACGGCTGGGAGAGCGCGCACGGGCTCAATCCGGACGCGGACGACGCGGAGCTGGACCTGGACGGGGACGGGCTGAAGAACGGGGCGGAGTATGTGGCGGGGACGGACCCGCAGGATCCGAAGAGCTATTTGAAGATCGAGAAGCTGGAGGGGGCCCAGGGGGGCGGGTGGGGAGTGACGTTTGAGGCGGTGGCGGGCAAGAGCTACGCGGTGGAGCACGCCCCGGGGCTGCCGGCGGCGAGTTGGACCCTGCTGACGAACCTGACGGCTGCGGCCACCGGCCCCATCACCGTCTCCGATTCCGCCTCCGCCTCCAACCGCTACTACCGCATCCGCATCCCGTGAGCGAAGAGTTCTCGCGGCTGCTGGCGGTGTGCCGGGGGCTTCGTTTCGAGCCCCACGACATCGCCCGGCAACTCGACGCCCGGGGGCGCTACGAGGTGGAGCTGGACCGCGAGTTTCCCTTCCTGATCAAACTGTTTCATTACACCTCGCGGCGGCATACCCGCGGGGCCACCTGGCACGAGCGGCTGGAGCTGTTCCTGCCGCTGGACGGCCCGGCCCGTTTCCGCATGGGCAGCAGCGAGGTCGCCTTGGCGCGCGGCGACCTCCTGGTGGTGGACAACTTCAAACTGCATCATGTGGTGGATTTTTCCGGCTTCGACACCCGGGTGGCGGTGATCAGCTTCATGCCGGAGTTCGTTTACAGCCTGGGATCTCCCTGGCACGATTACGCCTTCCTGCTGCCGTTCTACATGAAGCCGGAGAACCGTGCCCAGGTGCTGCGAGCCGCGGACCGTGCGGCGGGGCCGGTCTTTGGGGTCCTGGCGCGGCTGCTGCCGTGCTACTTTGCGGAGGGCGGCCGACCCTTCCGGCAGGCCGGCTGCAAGGCGTTCTTCCTGGAGCTGCTTTACCACCTGGCGCTCGGCCTCAGCGCTTCCGGCCCGGCCCGGTGGGAGTTCGAGCGCGAGCAGCAGCGGGCCCTCCGGTTGAAGCCGCTCTTCGACCACATCAGCCGAAACTACGCGGAAAAGCTGACTGTGGCGCAGGCGGCGGGCCTGGCCGGCATGAGCCAGGCCCAGGTGATGAAGGCCTTCAAGCGCGCCGCCGGCATGACCCTGATCACCTTCGTCAATCACGTCCGCCTTTCCAATGCCGCGCGTCGTCTCAAGGAAACCGCGCAGTCCGTGGCCGAGATCGCCAGCGAGGTCGGCTTTGCCGACCAGAGCTATTTCGACAAGCAGTTCAAAAGGGCGTTCGGCTGTTCGCCCTCGCGATTCCGGAGCCAGCCGTAGAGCGCCCGCAGCCGTCGGCCACAACCGGCCCGCGCTCCCCCCGGGAAGAATTGTCCAAGAGAATGACAGGACTGTTCTAGCGGGCGGCCCGGCGGAAGGGGCAAGCTGCGGGCCATGATACAGACCATTCTTCGCGCGTCTTCCGCGTCGTGGCTCCTCCAATCCGCGCTCTGCCTTGGGATCGGCTGGGCCGCCGCCGCGCCTGCCGCGGCCCCGCGGCTGAAGGTCAGCGACAACCGCCGTTTCCTGGTGCAGGAGGACGGCGCGCCGTTCTTCTACCTGGGGGACACGGCGTGGGAGCTGTTCCACCGGCTGAACCGCGAGGAAGCGGACCGCTACCTGGAAAACCGGGCGAAGAAGGGATTCACCGTCATCCAGGCGGTGGCCCTGGCGGAACTGGACGGAGTGAACACGCCCAACGCCTACGGTCACCGTCCGCTCGTGGAGAACGACCCCGCCCGGCCGGCGGTGAAGGACGGCCCGCAAAACGACTACTGGGACCAGGTGGATTACATCGTGAAGAAGGCCAACTCGCTCGGCCTGACGATCGGTTTCCTGCCGACCTGGGGCGACAAGTGGAACAAGAAAGCCGGGGCAGGCGGCGGGATTTTCACGCCGGCGAACGCGGCGACCTACGGCGAATGGCTGGGACGCCGCTACAAGGATGCCGCCCTGATCTGGATTCTGGGCGGCGACCGCCCGGTTCAAAACGACGAGCATCGCGAGATCCTGCGGGCGATGGCCCGCGGCCTGAAGACGGGCGATGGCGGCGCGCACCTGAAGACGTTTCATCCCCCCGGCGGCAACGGGTCCTCGAGCTGGTGGCACAACGACGACTGGCTGGATTTCAACATGCGCCAGAACGGCCACGCGGCGGAGTTCACCGGCCGTTACGACCAGATACGGGCCGACTACGACCGCGCGCCGGTGAAGCCGGTTCTGGATGGCGAGCCGATCTACGAGGATCACCCGGTATCGTTCGACGCCAGGAAACTCGGCCACTCCACGGCCGCGGATGTGCGGCGCCCGCTTTATTGGGATCTCTTTGGCGGCGCCTGCGGCCACACCTACGGACACCACTCGGTGTGGCAGATGTGGGCCCCCGATCGCGGCCCCATCAACAATCCGCTTTTGCCGTGGTTCGAAGCCATTGACCAGCCGGGCGCCGGGCAGATGCGGCACGGCAAGAACCTCCTGCTCTCGCGCCCGTTCCTGACCCGCGTGCCGGACGATTCGCTGATTGTGACCGACCGCGTCCCGACGTCCGTGCCCGGGGCGGGCCGGTATCGATTTGCGGCGACGCGCGACGCCTCGGGCAGTTACGCCATGGTCTATGCCCCGATCGGACGCCGGTTCAAGGTGAAGATGGACAAGATTGGCGGACCGACGGTGAAGGCCTGGTGGTTCAATCCCCGCACGGGTGAGGCCACGGCCATCGGTGAGTTCCCCAACACCGGCGAGCGCGAGTTCCTGTCGCCAAATCCCGGCGAGGAGCTGGACTGGGTGCTGGTGCTCGACGACGCGGCGAAGAACTTCCCGCCGCCTGGTTCACAGAAATGAAACGTCTCCTCCTCGCTCTGGGCGTCTGGGCGGCCGGCGTCGGCTCCGCGCGCGCGGACGCCACGCTGGTTTTCAACGAGATCATGTACCACCCGGCCACGAACGAGCCGGCCCTGGAGTGGGTGGAGCTGTACAACCAGTTGGCCGTGGATCTGGATGTCTCGGGCTGGAGCCTCACGGGAGACATTGGATTCGTCTTTCCCGCCGGAACCCGGGCGCCGGGGCGGAATCATCTCCTGATCGCCCTCGATCCGGCGGCGCTCGCCACCTCTACCGGCGCCGCCAATATTCTCGGCCCTTTCTCCAACCGCCTGTCCAACGCCGGCGGCACGCTGCGGCTGCGCAACAACAGCGGCCGGGTGATGGACCAGGTGAGCTACGGGACCGAGGGGGACTGGCCGGTGGCGGCCGATGGGGCCGGCCCGTCCCTGGCCAAACTGGACGAGGATGCCGGCAGCGCCTCCCCCGGCAATTGGGGCGCCAGCCGCCGGATCGGCGGCACCCCCGGCGCCGCCAACCAGCCGCGCACCACCTACACGACCACCTCCGTGACGGTCGTGCCGCTGGACCAGAGTTGGAAATACAACCAGTCCGGTTCGGACCTGGGCGCCGCCTGGAAGGAAATCAACTACAACGACTCCGCCTGGTCTTCCGGTCAAGGCGTCTTCGCGGTGGAGGATAACGCCTCCGTGACGCCGTTGATCAATACCGTCCTTTCGCTGACCGGTTCCTCAGGCCAGCGGGTCATCACGTATTATTTTCGCACCACCTTCCTCGTCACCAACAATCCGGCGAGCATCACGTTGAGCGCGGCCAACCTGCTCGATGACGGCGTGGTGGTTTACCTGAACGGGACTGAGGTTTACCGCTACCGCGTTCCGACGGGCCAGAACTACCAAACACTGGCCGAAAACCAGCCGAGCGAGGGAACCTTTGAGACCATTACGTTCACGAGCGCCGCCCTGCGCCAGGGAACCAATGTGCTGGCGGCGGAGGTTCACCAGGTCAACACCGGCAGCAGCGACGTGGTCTTCGGCCTGCGGCTGGACGACGTGACCACCGTCACCAACGAACCGCCGGAAACGACAGCGGCCCTGCCCGTGGCCTTCAACGAACTCTCCACCGTGACCAACGCGCAATTCTGGGTCGAGCTGGTCAATCTCAGCCAGCAGCCCGTCGCGCTGGACGATTGCGTGCTGGCGCGGCTGGGCAGCCCGACCGATCGCGAGTATTCGATCCCGGCCCGCACGCTCGCGCCGGGCGACTATGCCGTGCTGGACCGCGCCACGCTGGGTTTTGGCGCGGACCCGGGCGACCGGCTCATCCTCTACGGGCCGGGGAAGTCGAACGTCCTCGATGCCGTGGTGGCGAAGAGCTACCCGCGCGCGCGCCTGCCCGAAGGCGTCGGTCCGTGGCTGCGGCCCAGCGAGCCTACCCCCGGCGACACCAACCGTTTCGCCCTCCAGAGGGACATCGTCATCAACGAGATCATGTACCGGCACCAGCCGTTTCCATCGACGAACGGGCTGCCCGCGCAGGACAATCCCGAAGAGTGGATCGAGCTCTTCAACCGCGGAACCAACACGGTGGATTTGGCCGGGTGGGAGCTGGACGATGCGGTCGGCTACGCCTTTCCCCCGGGCAAGACCTTCGCGCCGGGGGCTTACCTGGTGGTTGCGAACGACGCGGCGACCTTGCGGAGGGCTCATCCGTCCATCGACGTCGTGGGCGACTTCAGCCGCCGCCTTTCCGGCCGGGGCGAACGCATTCTGCTCAAAGACGCCGCCGGGAATCCTGCGGACGAGGTGCGCTTCTATGCCGGCGGGCGCTGGCCGGAGCACGCTGGCGGGGGAGGCTCCAGCCTCGAGCTGCGCGATCCGAATGCCGACAACTCGAAAGCCGAGGCCTGGGCCGCCAGCGACGAGTCCGACCGGTCCTCGTGGCAGACCTACTCCTACCGGAAGGTGGCGCAGGCGAGCCTGGGGGCGAACTCGGACTCGTATTGGCGGGAGTTTCTCCTGGGCTTGAATGCGGCGGGCGAGTGCTGGGTGGATGACATTCGGGTGCTGCAATCGCCGACGAACAACCCGGTTTCGCTGATCTCCAACGGCGATTTCGAGGCCGGGCTGACGGGGTGGCGGGTGCTGGGCACGCACGGCCATAGCGAAGTGATGGCGGAGCCCGGCAACCCCGCCAACCACGTGCTCCGCGTCGTGGCCACCGGCCCGCAGGAACACATGCACAATCACATTGAAACCACGCTTTCGGGCGGACAGAGCGTGGCCAATGGCCAACTTTACGAAATCTCCTATCGGGCCCGGTGGATTACGGGGAACAGCCTGCTCAACACGCGCTTATGGTTCAATCGCGCGGCCCGCTCGACGGAACTGGCCGCGCCGGAGAACAACGGCACGCCGGGCGCGCGCAATTCGCGCTCTGAGCCGAACATCGGCCCCACCTTCGGCCGGTTCCAGCACCAACCGGTCGTGCCCGCCGCCGGCGCCCCGGTCACGGTAACCGTGCAGGCTCAGGATTCGCAGGGGGTGACGAACTGCCAGGTCTTCTGGTCAGTAGCGGGCGGCGCATTCACGAGCGCGCCCATGACGCCGCGGCCAGGCGGCGGATATGCCGGCGCCATTCCCGGGCAGGCGGCGGGCGCGATCGTCCAGTTCTATGTGCGGGCGGTGGACGGACTCGGGGCCGCCGCCACCTTCCCGGTGCGCGGGGCCGACGGAGGCGCCCTCTACAAGGTCAACGACGGCCAGGCCAACCTGGCCCGGCAGCACAATCTCCGCATCGTCACCACGCCCGCTCACGCCGCGCTGCTTCACGCCGACACCAACGTGATGAGCAACGACGAACTGCCGTGCACCGTCATCTACGACGAGCGCCTGGCCTACTACGACGTCGGCCTGCGCCTGAAGGCGAGCATGAACGGCCGGCCTTACTCGGCACGCGTCGGCTTCCATCTGGCCTTCCCGCCCGACCAACCGTTCCGCGGGGTGCATCCGACCCTGGGACTGGACCGACGCTCCGGCGACAGCTCGCCGGCCAACGAGGAGATCGTGGTCCGGCACCTGGCGCTGGCGGCGGGCGGCATCCCCACCCTGTATCTGGATGTGGTCCGCGTGCTGTCCCCGCGCGGGACAGAAAACGGCCCGGCGTTGCTCAGCCCAAGCTACGAGGACGAATTCAGCGAGACGGCCTTCGAGAACGGCGGCGAGGGATTGCTCTTCGAGATGGAGGGACCGTATGTAGCCACCACGGCCAACGCCGCCGGCTACAAGCTGCCGCAACCCAACAATTCCGGGAACTACGTGGATGTGGCTGACCATGGCGACGACAAGGAGACCTACCGCTACCACTACATCCGTAAGAACCAGCGCGCCGAGGACGACTACGCGCCGCTGATCGCCCTGTCGAAGGTCTTCAGCCTGAGCGGCGCCGCGCTGGAAACCCAGACCCGCCAGTTGATGGATCTGGACGAATGGCTGCGCGCCTATGCCGTCATCACTCTTTGCGGCGTCAACGACACCTACACCTTCTGGCTGAACCACAACATGATGTTCTATTTCCGGCCTGAGGACCACAAGGCCGTGTATCTGATGTGGGACAACGATTTCACCTTCGCCCGCTCGGCCACGGACGTCATCGTCGGCAGTCAGAACCTGGGCAGGATCATCAGCCTCCCTGCGAACCTGCGCCTGCTCTACGCCCAGTTGCTCGACTTGATCGACACGCACTACAACGCCAGCTACCTGACCTACTGGCTGGCGCATTACGGTCCGTTCTCGGGCGCGAGCTACAATCGGCTCAGCTACATCCAGCAGCGCAGCGACTACGTGAAGAGCGTGATCGCGGGCGCCGGCGGCAACACGCCCTTCAGCGTCAGCGCCACCAACCTCACCGTGACCGGCAGCAACGTCGTCACCCTGTCCGGCAGCGCGCCGGTGTCGGTGAGAACCCTCACGGTCAACGGGGTGGCGTGGCCGGTGACGTGGACGAGCCTGACCGGCTGGACGCTGCGGCTGCCGGTGGAACAGGCCACCAACACGCTGCGCATCGCTGGTCTGGACCTGCGCGGCAACCTCGTGACGAACACGAGCTTCACCGCCACAGCCATCGTCAACGCCACGTCCGAGTCGCCCGTGGGCCGCGTGGTCATCAACGAAATCATGTTCCACGCCGCCGTGCCGGGAGCGGAATACGTCGAATTCTACAATCGTTCCACCAACACCACCTTCGACTTGTCGGACTGGCGCGTGAACGGGCTGGACTACACCTTCCCGCCGGGCAGTGTTCTCGAGCCGCGCAGTTACCTGGTGCTGGCGAAGAACCGGTCCGTGTTCGCCGGCGCCTACGGCGCAGGCGCGCTCTTCGATGAATTTGGCGGCGCACTCCAGCTCGATGGCGAGACGCTCACCCTCCTTCAACCGGGGCCAATTCCCGGCGAAGAGATCGTGGTGGACCGGGTGCGTTACGAAGGGGCGTTGCCTTGGGCGGCCGCGGCCGCGGATGGCGCCGGCTCGTCCTACCAATTGATCGACCACGGCCAGGATAACAGCCGCGCGGGCAACTGGACTGCCCGCTATGTCCCGGCGGTTTACCAGGGGGGCGTCTCCACGCCGGCCCGCACCAACAGCGGCTGGCGGTTCGTCAGCTTCACCGGGAGCATCGGCTCAGGCGTCGGCGGCGGCCAGCAGCGCCTGCTCCTGTACCTGGGGGAAACCAACGGGGCCAGCGCCCTCGTGGATGACCTCGCGCTGGTGGCCGGCGCCGAGCCCGGGGTCGGCTACAACTACATCCGCAATGGCGATTTCGAGTCCGCGCCGCTCCTGGAGACGCCCGTGCTGACCAACAGTTGGGCGGTCCCTGGCAACTACACGAATTCGGCCGTGGCGAGCGGCCTGACTCACTCCGGGAGCGGCGCGCTTCGCCTCGAGTGCGCCACCTTCGGGAACGCCTTTGGCAAGGTGGTCTCGCAACAACTCTCGCCCGCGCCGCCGATCAACAGCACCAACACCCTGAGCTTCTGGTTCTGGTCCACCAACTCCGCCACCAATCTCTTCGTGCGCGTCCAGAACAGCGCTGCTCTGAATACCGGGTCTTACGGAACCAACATCAATCCCTCGATCACGCCCTCCAACTACGTGCCCCCCGGCCTGGTCAGTCCGGCCACCAATTACGCCTCGCCGGGCGCCGCCAACCAGTTTGCCGCCAGCCTGCCGGCGTTCCCCACGCTCTGGATCAACGAGGTGCAGGCCGAGCACGCGGGCGGCTTGCTCGACAACAATAGCGAGCCGGATCCGTGGATTGAGCTCTACAACCCCGGCGCCAACGCCGTTTCGCTCGACGGCCTCTACCTCTCTGGCAACTACACCAACCTGACGAACTGGGCGTTCCCGCCAGGCTACAGTCTCGGCCCGACTCAATTCATGGTCCTCTTCTGCGATGGGCAGCCGGGCCAGACCGTCAGCACCCAGTTGCACACCAGCTTCCGCCTGCCGCCGGGCTCCGGCACGGTGGCGCTTTCGCGGCTCTACAATGGCCAACCGCAAGCGCTCGACTACGTGAATTACACCGGGCTCAATCCCAGCAACAGTCTCGGCTCCTTCCCCGACGGCCAACCCTTCGACCGGCAGGCGTTCTTCTACGTCACGCCCGGGGGCGCCAACGATGGCCGCTCAGCGCCGCTGGTTGTTTTCATCAACGAATGGATGGCTGCCAACGGCGGCGCCGTGCGCGATCCGGCCGACAATGACGCGGACGACTGGTTCGAGCTCCACAATCCCGGCGCCAGCGCTGTGGACCTGGCAGGGTGCTACTTGACCGACACACTGACAAATCGGTTCAAGCATCTCATCACCACCAACGGGCCGCACTGCATCCCCCCTCGCGGCTACTTGCTGGTCTGGGCCGATGAGGAAACGGGGCAGAACACCGACGCCACGGGCGCGCCGCGCGTCGATTCGCACGTGAACTTCAAACTCGCTGCCGGAGGCGAGGCCATCGGCCTCTTCGCAGCGGACGGCTCACCGATCGACGCCGTCACTTTCGGTCTTCAGACGAACAACATCGCCATGGGACGGTATCCAGACGGCGGCCCCGACCTGGCGTTCATGCCCGGCGCGGCCTCGCCGCGCGCGAGCAACCGACTGCCGGCTCCGAACACGGCGCCCACGCTCAGTCCCATCGGCGCGAAGATCCTCTTCCTCGGGCAAACCCTGAGCTTCACCGCAACCGCCAGCGACCCCGAGGCCCCGCTCCAGACGTTAAGCTTCTCCCTGGACCCGTCGTCGCCTGCCGACGCGATCCTCAGCCCGACAGGCGAATTCGCCTGGACGCCGAGCGCAGCGGGGAGCGCCACCGTGACGATTGTGGTGACCGACAGCGGCGCGCCCCCCCTCAGCGCGGCGGAAACCTTCGGCGTGGAAGTGTTGCCACCCCCGGCGGCTGCGCGGTGGGCGCTTCACGGAGGCGCGTTTGTGCTGGGCTGGGACGCCCGCGCGGGCCAGACGTATGCGGTGGATTACACGGACGACCTGAGCGCGCCGAACTGGACGCCGCTGTGGACGAACCTGGCCGCCGGCAGTTCGCTCTCGTTCACCAATGTCGGCGTGGGCGCTCCCCAACGGTTTTACCGGATTCGCGCGGGGTCGGACCAGCCCGCACGGCCTTGAATGTCGAGCCAACCAAACCAAACACAATAAAGTCGATCCTATGAAGCACCCGTCACATGATGCCAAGACCTCGCGCGCCAGGCGGCTTTGGAGCCGCTGGTCCGGGGAATCCAGTGTTCGCGCTCGTCTTCCGAGCTTGTTGACTCTGATGGTCGTTGCCGCGCCGGCGCTGGCGCAGCTTCCCACGCCGTTCGTCAATGTGCGTTGCGAGGAGCTTGCCGGCGCATCGGTAACCAACAGCGGCTCGGCTGGCGGCGTCGGCACGATCGATTCCGGCCTGGCCAGTTCGGCCGCGGGTTTGCCGGCCCTCACCAACAACGTGCCCTCGGGCCCGTTTGCGCCCGGCGGCAATTACTACGCGCTCAACTTCGGCGTGAGCGCCGGTCATGGCCCCTACGCGGGCAAAGCCCTGGACTTTCCGGACAGCGTCCGCGCCAGCACGGTCGGTCTGACCCAGTTCACCCTCACTGGCTGGATCAACGTCACCGACGGCAGCATCGGCGGAGGCGGCAATCGGATTTTCAGCACCTGGCCGCAGAACGTCAACGGCGTGACGGCGAACCGGCTTACGGGCGTGGATCTGGTGATCGAGTCCAATGGCCGGCTGCGTTTGGGCGTCAACCAGGCCCCGGACTATCCCACGCCTCCGTCCGGACCCTACAGCTCCGCCGGTCGCGTGACCGTCAGCGCCACCGCCGACCCGACCAACTGGCTCTTCTTCGCCGTCACTTACGATGCCTCGCAGGCGGGCAGCGAAGTAACCTACTATTTCGGACGCGCGGACGCGGCCGCTGCGCTTGACCTCAGCGCCAGCTACGCCCGCGGCATGGTCACCAACTGCACCGTCCCGGTCACACTGACTCTGGGCAACTTCATGGACACTCCCCCGCTAACCAGCGCCCGGGACAGCACTTCGAACTCACGCGCGTTCCGAGGGTTGATGGACGAAGTCCGGTTCTTCGGCGTGGCGCTCACGCCCGCGCAAATCCAGGAAGTCCAAACCACGGGGGGGGCGATCACCGACTTTCCCGCGGGTTTCGCGGCCGAACCGGTGAGCCTGACGGTTCTGGAGAACCAGCCGGCCAGCTTCAGCGTGGTGGTGACGGGCACGCCGCCCCTGCACGTGCAATGGCAGCGCAACAGCGAGGATATCGCCGGCGCGAACGCTCTCAACCATCTCATCCCCGCGGCGTCCATGGCCGATGACGGCGCCGCGTTCCGAGCGATCGTGACCAACGCCTTCGGCCGGACCACCAGCAGCAACGCCGTCCTGAAAGTTATCCGCGACGAGACAGCCCCCACGGTGCTCGCGGTCACCCCCGGCCGCAGCGCCCGCAATCTGACAAACCTGACAGTGAAGTTCTCGGAGCCGGTGGAGGCGGGCTCCGCCCAGGAACCGGGCAACTACATGCTCAACGGCGGCAGCCTGACCACCTACGGGGCGACGCTGCAGCCCGATCAGACCACAGTGCTCCTGACCGTGGAGCCCTTGACGCCCGAAGCGCCCCACACGCTGACGATCTCCGGGGTCACCGACCGCGCCGGCCTGCCCAACGTCATGAACGAAACGAACTGGGTATTCAGCGGCCCGCCCACGCGCTTGCCGCCTGTGGTTGCCGTGCGTTTTGAGGAAGGGGCCGGAAGCAGCGCGGCTAACAGCGGGCTGGC
This sequence comes from Verrucomicrobiota bacterium, assembly GCA_022711695.1. GTDB lineage: Bacteria > Verrucomicrobiota > Verrucomicrobiia > Limisphaerales > JACRJZ01 > JACRJZ01. The sequence continues at coordinate 11,343 of JAKLEJ010000005.1, forward strand.
CGGCGGCGCCCTTGCACTCAGCGCTTCCGCGCCGGCCTGGGCCAACAACACCCCCGTGGGGCTGGGCAGCGCCAGCAGCGTGGATTTCGGGACCGCCACGGGAAACTATTACGTCGAGAGCCCCACTAACTTCCCGCAACTGGCCGGGCTGCCCAAGTTCACCCTGGCCGGCTGGGTCAACAACCGAAGCGCCGTTGAAGGCGGCGGCGGCAACCGCATCGTGGCCTGGAATTCCCCCAACGGCGACGGGGCCGACCTGGTCTATCACGCCGACGGCAGCCTGCAGCTCGGGATTAACCAGTGGCCCGACGATGTGCCGGCGCGGTCGTCGGCGGGCAAGATCACGACCGATGCGAACGCCGGCGCGGAAAACTGGCGCTTCTTCGCGGTGACTTACGACTCCACCCTCTCGAGCGACCAGGTGAAGTTCTTTTTCGGCAGCAGCGCCGAGGATGCCACGCTGGACGTGGCCACGACCTACGCCCGCGGCGCCGTGGGTTCCAACATCCGTCCGCTTGTCATCGGCCACTTCAACAACATCAGCCGGGCCTCCGCCAACTTGTGGGACCGTATGTTCCGCGGGCTCATTGACGAGGTGCAAGTGTTCGACGACGCCCTTTCGCTCGAGGAAATCGTCGCCGTGCAACGGCCTGGCGGGGCGGCCTCGCCGGTCGGTTTCACCCTCGAACCCGTCAGCCAGACTGTGCTGGAAGGGCAGCCGGTTACCTTGAGCGTGGTCGTCACCGGCGCCCCGCCCCTGGCGCTGCAATGGCAGCGTAACAGCAACGATATCGCCGGCGCCACCGCCGCCACCTACAGCCTTCCAGCGGTTTCGATGGCGGACAACGGCGCCGCCTTCCGTGTCGTGGCCTCCAACGCCCTTGGCCAGGCGGCCAGCAGCAACGCCATCCTGACGGTCATCCGCGACGACGTGCCGCCGACGGTCGTCGCCGTCGTCCCCGCGCGCACTGCCCGCAACCTGACCAATCTCACGGTGCGGTTCTCCGAACCCGTGGAGGCTGGGTCCGCGCAGGAGCCAGGGAACTTTGTCCTGAGCGGCGGCCTGACCACCTACACGGCGGCGCTTCAACCCGACTTGGTCAGTGTGCTCCTGACAATCGACCCGTTGACGCCCGACGCAACCTACGTGCTGACCGTTTCCGGAATCAGCGACCTCGCCGGAACGCCCAACGCGATGAGCGAAACCAATTGGACATTCACCGGCCCGCCGAGTCTTCTTCCGCCGGCGATCGCCATCCTGTTCGAGGAGGCAACCGGCTTGAGCAGCACCAACTCCGGCACGCTGGGCGGTTCAGCCGCGTTCGTTCAACAAGCGGGGTTCCCGGTCTTTTCCACCCGGATTCCGACGGGCGCCTTTGCTCCCGCAAGCACCACCGCTTCGGTGGATTTCGGCGCCATCGCCCAGGGGGAGGGAGGCCGCTCCATTGACTTGGCCGGCGGAACCTACGGGAGCCAGGTCGGCCCCATGAGCGCCTTCACGCTGGCCGGATGGGTCAATTGCCGCGATCTTCAGGAGGGGCCGGGCGGCAACCGCATCCTGTGCGCCCACGACTTCAACAACGATCCGGGCTTCGACCTGGTGCAACTCGCCAACGGGGCGCTTCGGCTGGGGGTCAACTCATGGCCAGACTGGCCGCTCGCAACAGTCGGTCCCCTCAGCTCGCCCGGGAAGATCACGGCGGATGTCAACGCCGGCAGCAACAACTGGGTTTTCTTCGCCGTGACCTACGATGGCGCGGTGGAGAGCGATAACGTGAAATACTACTTCGGCTCTCCGAGCCAGGCGGCGAGTTTCGACGTGGCCGCAACCTATCCGCGAGGCGGCTTCACCAGCAGCGGCAATTTCACCGTGGGCAACCTCACCTCGGCGGACGGCCAGCGCAACGCCACCGGCGGCAATAGCCGGGTCTTCCGCGGATTGATCGACAACGTGCAGGTGTTCGACGAGGCCCTTTCGCTGGAGCAACTCCAGCAGGTCCAGATCGCCGCGCCGGAGTCTCCGACGCTGGCGATGGTTCGCGAGAACGATCAGGTGGTCATCTCCTGGGAATCGACGGCCAACTTCCAGTTGCAGTATCGGGATGAGGTGGCGCAAGGAACCTGGGAAAGGGAAACCACCGCACCGGAAGTCAACGGCGCCCGCAAGACGGTGCGTGTGCCCGCCACGGGTCCGAACCGGTTCTACCGCTTGCAGAGCCAATAGCCGCGCCAAAACGCCTCCCGGAGGGGGCTGCGCCGGCCGACCGGCGCAGCCCCCCTTTCACCCATCCGACTATGAACGTCACCGCGCAACTTGCCTGGATTCTGCCGCTTTCAGCGAGCCTGGTGTCCGCCGAAAACTGGCCGTGTTTTCGGGGGCCTTCCGGCCAGGGCGTCTCTGCCGAGAAGCACCTGCCGCTGACCTGGAGCGCCACGGAGAACATCGCCTGGAAGACGCCGATCCCGGGAGAGTCGTGGTCTTCCCCGATCGTCTGGGGCGACCGCGTGTTTGTCACCACCGCCACGGAGAAGGGCGCCTCCTGCCGGGTGCTTTGCCTGAACCGGGCCACTGGCGAGATTCTATGGAACAAGGAAGTGTTTCGACAGGTCCCCGGCCACAAGGGCGATCGGAACACCTACGCCACCCCCACGCCGGCGACCGATGGGGAGCGGGTCTATGCCTGTTTTGGGGATGGCAGCTTCGCCGCGCTGGACTTCGCCGGAATCGTGGTCTGGACGAATCGGGATTACCGGTTCTACAGCCAGCACGGCCTGGGAAGCTCGCTCGTGCTGCACCGAGGGCTGCTGATCATGGCGCGCGATGGCAGCGGCGAAGGCGCGGACAAGGACCTGGGCTGGCAGAAGCCCTGGGACCAGGCCTATGTGTTGGCGCTCGACGCGGCGACGGGCCGGGAGCGCTGGAAGGGGCGGCGCGGCCTGTCACGGATCTCGCACGGCACGCCCGCCCTCTGGGAGCACGAGGGGCGCCTTCAGGTCGTCAGCGAGGCCGGCGACGTTGTCCAAGGCTTCGATTTCGCAACGGGCGAGCGGCTCTGGTCGAGCAAGGCGATCGGCGAAGGCAAGGCGCCTTCGACGGTGATTGGCGGGGGGCTGGTGTTCACCGCCGGGGGCTGGGGCGGCCGGGAATCCATCAAGGCCTTCCGGTTGGGCGGCCGGGGCGACCTCCAGGAGACGAACCTGGTGTGGGAGCACCGCAGAGGAATGCCCAAGGTGCCCTCGATGCTTTATGTGGCCCCGCACCTGTTTGCCATCACCGACGGCGGCATTGCCACCTGCCTGAAGGCCGCCACCGGGGAGATGGTCTGGCAGGAGCGGGTGGGGGGCAACCACTCGGCGTCGCCGGTGTCCGCAGAGGGGCAAATCTATCTCCTGGGCGACAGCGGAGAAACCACCGTGATCGAGGCCGGGCCGGTGTTCAAAGTGCTGGCGAGAAACCCGCTGGGCGAGAAAGCGCAAGCGTCGATCGCCTGCTCGCAGGGCCGTTTGTTCCTCCGCACCGAGAAGCACGTGTTCTGCATCGGCGGCAAGTAGCCCGCCGCGTGTCGGGGTGGTGGAGCCGTTCTCCGTCCAGGCGCCTCGCGATTCGGAAACGCCTGCTCAGGGCAGGTGGTAGAGTTCCTTCATGTCGGCCCAGATCTTCCCCCGGGCGGCGGCGTCCGGCAGGGGCGATTGGCAGGGGTCGGTTTCCTTCCACCAGCGCTGGGTTTCGGGATCGGCGGCCATGCGTTTCATGTCGGCCTCGAAGTCCGCGCCGGTGTATTCGAGGTAGGCGAAGAGGTAAAGCTTGCCGTCGATCTCGCGCTCGTGGATCGAGAAGTTCTGGATGTGACACTCCTTGAGCATGCGGTTGACGCCCGGCCAGGGGTTGGCGTGAAGCTGGCGGTAGGATGCGGCTTTCTCCGGCTTGAGGCCGGTAATCCAGGCATAGCGTTTGGGGGGCGCCGGCGCCCGGGTCTTCTCGAGGATGAACCGGACGACGGGGCCGGGATCTTCGAGGCCGTGCGGGTGATGCCCGACGCCCGGCTTGTGGATGACTTGGATCTCGCCGCCAAGCTTTCGGTAGCGTTCCTCGACAATGGCGGTGTTTTCGGACACGGGCACGACGTCGTCCGCGTCCCCCACCACATGAATGAGGCTGATGCCGGCGCCGGCCAGCTTTGCGAGGACGTCCACGGGATTGCCCGGGTAAGCAAGGGCCTCGGCGTCGCCCTTGAATCCGTAGCATTGAAGCAGAGCGGTCCAGTCGGCGGGACTGCCTTTGCCCCGGCCCCGGCCGCCCGGCCAACTCTTGAAGTCGCACACGGGGGCATCGCCGTAGATCGCCGCCACCTTGTCCGGATTCTCCGAAGCCCAGCGATAGGCATAGAGCCCGCCCCGGCTGAGGCCGATCAGCGCGGCCTTGCGCGCCAGGCCGCGCGAGGTCAGAACCTCATAGAAGGCGGAGAAGCGCTGGAGCGCCGCGGGGGCGCCGAAGGTGTTGCCGACGGCGATGTGGACGTGATGAAAGCCTTTGGCCAGGAGCGCGGGGGCCGCGCAGCGCTCGGTGAAGGCGTCCGGGAATTCCAGGCACCAGGACCACGGGTTGCCGGGGAGGGCTTGCGCGGGTTCGACCACCCAGGCGCGGCAACCCTCGACCGTAAAATGGTGGCGTTTGAAGCCATGCCAGGTGTCCGCCTTGTCCGCGCCCCAGGCAATCGGGGGCTCGGGGCCGGCCATGACTACCGGGGCGGCGAGGACGAACGACAGGAGGAGAAGGGGAAGCGCTTTCATGGTGGTTAACGGAAGACCGCGTAAAGAGCGACGAAGACGACAAGGATCAGGGCCGAAACGACACGGTAATCGGCGAGGCCGGAGCCGCATTTCTGGCGCAGGGGTTCGCGCCAGTCTTCCCAGACCAGGGCCCGGGCTTCCTCTTTAAGGGGTTCCGGGAAGAGAAACGACGTCGCCACCATGATGGCGAGGCACGCCAGGAAAAGAAGGAAGGCGGTAAGCATGAAGTCCCCCTTGTAGATCGCGAACCAATCCAGGACGAACATCGCGGCGCCGAGCCCCATGCCGGCCAGGAGGGTGAGAAAGGCGGACTTGCCGGAGGCGCGCTTCCAGAAGACCCCGAGCAGGAACACGGCGGTGATGGGCGGGGCCACGTAGGAGATGAGCTTGTTGATGCCCTCGAAGAGGGTCGAGTAATGCCCGAACAGGGGCGAGGCGACGATGGCGAGGAGGGTGCCCGCCACGGTGGTGACCTTGCCGATGGCCACGAGGGTGCGGTCGTCGAGGTCGGGTCGGCGCCGCTTGAACAGATCGTAGGCAACCAGGGTGGCCGTCGAGTTGAGGGCGGCGGAGCAGGTCTGCATGGCGGCGGCGAGCATGGCGGCGGCCACCAACCCCTTCAGGCCGGCCGGGAGCAGGCGCGTGACGAGAAACGTGTAGGTGTCGGCGGCGGTCTGCGGCGCCGCGCCCCCGAACGCCCCCTGCTGCACCAGGGCCACGCAGATGACTCCCGGCAGCACGAAGAAGAACACCGGCCAGATCTTGAGGAAGGCGCAAAAGAGGGGGCCGAGGCGGGCGTGCTTTTCGTCTTTGGCGGCAAGCACCCGCTGGACGATGGTCTGGTCGCAGCACCAGTACCAGATGCCCAGCACCGGGTAGCCCAGGAGGATGGAGTACCAGGCCAGCCCGGAGGGATCGCTTGCGCCCCGGGCCATGGAAAGGAAGCGGCCGGTGTCCGCAGCCACGCCGCTCCCGGCCGCGCCCGCCAGCGGGTGCGGATGGGAGGCGAGCGTCGCGGCCAGGGCGGACCAGCCGCCGACCTTCAGATAGCCCACAACGGTGATGACGACGGCGCCGACGAACAGCAGGATGGTTTGCAGGCTTTCGGTCCAGACCACCGCCAGCAGGCCGCCCAGCATGGTGTAGAGGCCGGTGAGCAGGCCGAGCACGACGATGAAGAGCAGGAGGGCGTCCACGCCCAAAAGGGTGGCCCCGGGGGCCAGCCCGAGAATGCCGCGGAGCACCCAGGCCGCGGTGTAGAGAGCCACGCCCATGTGGATCACGATGGCCGAGAAGAGCGACACCACCGAGAGGACATCGCGGCAGCCCCGATTGAAGCGGCGCTCGAGGAAATCCGGGAGGGTGGCGACGCGCGAGCGCAGGTAGAGGGGCGCGAAGAAGAGAGAAAGCAGGATGAGGGTGAAGCCGGCCATCCACTCGAAATTGCCGAAGACCAGTCCGTGCTTGTAGGCGGCTTCGGCCAGGCTGACGAGGTGAACGGTGGAGATGTTGGCGGCGAACATGGCCAGGCCGATGACCGGCCAGGCCAGGGTGTTGCCCGCCAGGAAGTAATGGCCGCCTTCGCCGCCGCGCTCGCCTTTGCGCCGCAGGCATCCGGCCGTCACTCCCAGCCCCACCACCCCCAGCAGATACAGCGCGATGATGGCCCAGTCCAGGCGGCTCAGCGGGGTGTTCATGAACGAAGCAGCTCAGGGCGTTGAAGCGCCCGGACTTGCCGGGCGCCCGCGTCTTGAATTGCGCGCAGGAATCCCATCGGGAATCGCGACTTTGTGACGAGAGCGGTCAGTTCTGCGGCGTCGCGAGGCGCAGCCGCACAAACCGGACCTCATAGGGCTTCAGCGCCAGGGACTCGATGCCCTCCTGAATCGGTTCGCCGAGCGCGTTGACCTCCGCCGCCGCCTCGATGGGGGACCAGGTTCGAACATTGCCCGTATCGAGCGCGGCGGCTTCGCCGGCCACCTCGCGCAAATGCAGCAGCACGCCTCCCCCTGCGGCTGGCCGCGTATCGACCACCAGGACTCCCGGCACATCGATGCTCAGGAGCGAGAGCGCGGGAGGCCCGGCCGCTTTGCCGGTTTTGATCGGCGGCAGCACGCGCGCGGCCAGCGGAACGCGGGAACCCCAGCCAAAGCGCGCGGCCGCGGCGTTGCCCGCATCCCGGGTCGAAGTCAGAAAATAGTGCCAGTGAAAATCGCCTTCCTGGGTGGGGCGGAAGTTCGTGAACCAGTAGTTGTTCATGACCCACGAATAGACATGCGGCCGCTGGACCCGCGTGACTGGCTGCCACTTGCCGAGGTTGATCCCGCCCAACTGCATCAGCGGCGCCCCCGCGCTGCCCCACACGATCTGACCCTGCGGATGACGCACGGCGAGGAAGTTCTGCATCGTCTGCCAGTCCGAGGACGACCCCGGAATCTGGTCCAGCCCGGGCCGCACCAAGCCGCCCTGGGCTTCGTAGGCGATCCGGCCGCCCTCCGGGGCGAAGGGAAAGGCCACATACACCGCCTCGGCGGTCGGAACCGGCAGCTTCCGGATGAACCAGTGGAACTCGACCCGCTTCTCGGTTTGATAGAGCCGGATCTCGACCCGGGCGCCGTTGGTCTCGGCGCAGCCCTCGAGGCGGCCGGCCAGGGTCACGCTCTTCCACACGGGCCCCTGAGCCCCCGGCTGGACAACGATGTTTGTCCACGCCGCCCGGCGAAACCGCTCGGGCACAAAATCCCGCTTTTGGGTCAAGGTCTCTCGGAGCAACTGTCCGAAGCCCCAGGGGGCCGATGGGTCCACCAGGTCGAGGCCGGACTCCTTGTCCAGCAGCCGGGTGACCGCGCCCTTGCCGGGGTCCACAGTCAACGCGTAGTAGTCGTTTTCGAGGTTCGTCGCGATGGCGTTGGTCTGCGCCGCGCGGGGACGATCGCTCGTTTCCATCCGGAACAGCCGGTAGCCGAGCGCGGGGATGTTGCGGGTCCAGACCGCCCAGTAGGAACCCTCGGCGCGGCGGCTCAGGGCTTGCGCGGGGGCGAGCTCGCCCGTTTCCGCGTCCACGATTCTGAACTCGCGATCCGGCGGCAGAATCTGGTGGTCGATGAAGACCTGGGCCAGCCCCGAGCGCGGCCAGTTCAGAGTGTTGACCACCGCCAGAATCGGAACCTCAGCCCGCGGCAGGAATTCCTGGAATACGCCGAAGGCGTCCTCGCGCAGCAGGTTGGCGTCTTTCACGGCGGTCCAGACGTAGGCGGATTTCTCGCTCCACTGCACCTGGCTGTTGTCCGCGAGCGGATCGTCGATGCTTTCGGCGGCGCCGAAGGTGTGCTCGTCGTAGAACATCAAGTTTTCGTGAACCTCGGCCACGCGGCGCAGGATCGGCTCGGGGACACTGCGGCCGCGCAGGGCGGCCATGGCGAGCAGGCCCTCGGTGACCTGCAGGGCGGTGTGGGTCTCGCGCGAGGCGGCGGTCTCCCGCGCCGCCGAGCCGAAGCCGTCCGTCCACCAATCCGGCCAGGCCTGGCGATGCACCGCCAGTTCCTTGCCGTGCTCTTTCTCGACGTACTCGAGGAATTCGCGGGCCACCGAGACCCGGAGCTTGGGCCAGACATGCTGCTCGTTCCACCGCCGGACCAGGTCGCTGGCGATCATGGATGGCGGCGAGTTGTCCGTGTGATAGCCGGAGAACTGGACGGCGGCGCGGTCGAATGGATACTTCCGCTGCTCGAGGGAGCGCAGGTATTTCGTCAGGCCGGCGCCGAACTTGGCGGAATCGCCCGTGTGGATGGCCCAGAAATTCCCCAGGTGATAGTGGTCCGCGCGATAGGCCAGAAGCCGCCGCCCGGACGGCGCTTCCCACCAGAAGGCGGTGGGCTGGTCGAAAGGCAGGATCGACCGGGTCTTGTTGACGCCCATCGTCAGGTAGCGGATGCCGATCCCCGGCAGATAGTCCGGGAGGCACCAGGCCGCGCCGTTGACGTCGTTCTGCATGGCCGTGACCACCGGCACATCCACGCTGCCCTGGAGCTGGCGCAGGCTCTGTAGCGAGGCCCAGATCGAACTCTCGGTGGCGATCTCGGAGAGGTTCAGCAAGAGGCCGGCGATTTCCACCCGGCCTTCCCGGACCCGCCGTTTCAGGCGCTCGAGCTGGGCGGGCGGCCGCGATTTGAGGAACTCGCGCACCGCCCAGAACGTTTCGCAGGTCCAGCGGAACTTCGCGTCTTCGGGGTAGTCGTCGGTCAGGTCGCAGTAGTCCAGCGCGAAATCGAGGAAGCGCAGGCTCTCGGGCAGAATCTCTGTCTGGGGCCGGGTGTAACCGATGTCCGTGTGAGTGTGCTGGGACAGATAGACTGTCCAGCGTCTGGGCGGCTCGAGCGCCTTGGCCTCGAAGTCCTGCGAGCCGGCGGCGGAATCGAAGCGGATGCGGAGCGGCTCCCCCTCCTTGAGGGGAGGGATTTCGAATTCCAGCTCGGCTTTGCGGGGGGCAAGCCTTCCCTTTGGCTGGGGTTTTCCCCGGCCCCAGGAGGCGGCCGAGGCCGTCACCACGAGATTGCTCAAGCCGGCGCTTTCCACAAGGGCCGTCACCACCCAGCGCTCGCCTTCGGGGGTGCGAAGCACCTTGGGGGCGCAGGCGAACGTGGCAGACCGGACCAGTTCCGCGCCGGCGCTGGAAAAGGCCGCGAGCGCCAGCGCGCCGGCCAAAAGCCACGCGCGACGAGCGCAGATGGGGAACGCCCAAACGACCGGGAAACGCTTTGTCATGGAGTTCATCACGGGGATTCTCGGCGTTTCCAGGACGGCGGACAAGCCTGGACTACTTCAGCGAACCGGCTTTCAGGCGATAGAGCACGATCTTGGACTTGTAATCGTCCTCGAGCAGCACGAGGAACTCCCCGTCAGCGCGCCGCCGGGCCGCCAGGCACTCCCGGATATCCTGCAGACCGATTTCGCCTACCGCGGGGTCGGGTTCAAGAAAGCCCAGCCCCGCCCCGTCGGTGGCGCGGAACACCTCGACGCGCCCATGCTTGACCCCGTGGGGCTTGGAAGCGCCCGTGTAAGGGACGAACAAGAAGTCCCCGGCGACATCGAAGCCCATGGGCTCGCAGGAGGAATGCCCCGACGAGCCCCGGACATAGGGAAGGGTGATCCGCCAGCGGGGCGTCCGTTCCCCGGCCAGCCAGCGGTCGTAGCGCGCCAGCACCGGTCCCGAGGGCTTCCAATGCTGGTTCTGGTGCTCGTCGGTGGTTCCCGCCAGGAACAGAGTGTCGCTCTCGGGAAGATAACGCGCCCGCTTGACCTGTTTGAACCCGACCGGATGCGGAAAAGTCCGCAGGGTGTCATAGTTCCAGATGGGATTGCCTTGGGCATCGAGCCCCTGCAACGGGAACAGGCGAATGCCGCGCGTCTCGGTGGCCAGCCAGACGTTGCCGCGGGCATCGACCCACCAGCCCTGCGAGACGGGCGCGTCCGTCCCTTGGTTGGACACAAACTCGCCGGCGTCAAATGCGCCGTTGCCGTTGGCGTCGCGCCAGATCCATTCTCCTTTCTCGGGCTGATGGGGCGGCCAGCCCGGGCTCTTTCTGTCGCTGACCCGGCGTTTGGCGAAGAACGCGGAGGGAATGGCCGTTTCGCCGTCGGCTTCCGGCCCGAATCGGTAGGCCTGGAGATGCTCCCCGTTCATGTCGTTGACGAACAAAACGCGACGGCCGCCGATCCGCCGCACCCAGGCGCCGGCCGACCAGATGTGAAGGCGGGGATCCTGCGGATACTTGAACCGGTTGACAGTATAGCCGGCACAGCTCCACTCCCGGCCAGCGGGCTGAGCGTAGTCCAGCTTGAAATGCTCCTCCTTCGTGAACACGTCCGAATCGTTGTCCGGGTCGAAATCGGCCAGGTCCACAAAGGTCAGTCCGAAAAGGCGCCAGTTGAGGCGCCCCTCCTCCAGGGCGTAACTCTCGAGGACTGTGCCGCCACCGCCCGTCTGGCCATTCTGGGCCACGTAGAGGTTGCCGAGGCTGTCGCAGCCCAGGGCGCGCACGTCGTTGAAGCGCCGGTCCCCAAAGACGCCTTTGGCGGCAGCGAGGCCGCCGGGCTCGCCAAAGCGTCCTATTAGCCGCATCTCCCGTGCGTCCGGCACGGGCGCATAGACGAGGATTTGCTGGGCCGGTCCGATATCGGCAACGAGCAGGCGGTTGTTTCGGAAACAGATGGCGCTGGGCACGACCCCGGGCGGCAGGGTGGCCTGCCGTGCAGGCTGGCCGTTGCCGCCGACGCGCCCATAGCAGAGTACACGCCCGGGGGTCTCGGCAACGGGGGGCTGAAGCAGGGCGAGGTTGCCCCAACGGTCCAGGGCCAGCGGACCCGGGCGCTCGACGTTCCAGCGGCGCAGTGGCGCCATGGTCTGGCAGTTGAAGACGAGCACCGCCGATGAGTTGGGATCGCTCACGAACAGCTCCTCCTCAGTGGCGACCATGCCGGCGAGGGGCGCGCCGCCCTTCTCCGGGGTTTCGGCGACCACCAGAAAGCAGTCCCTGAGCGTGTCGCCCTTGCCGCCTTTGCCCCCCGGGAACGGGGCGGCCTTCGAGATGTCCGCGCGCAGCCGCCGCGAAATGCCGAACCACTTGAGGCCCTTCGGAGGCCAGGTGTGCTCGTCCCGGAGCCCGCCGCCCTCGTTGCCCATCACCAGGCCGATGAAGAGGTGATTCGAGTTCGCCGCCACGCTCAAGCCGCCGTTGGCCCCCCAGCCGTGGGTGTGCATGGCGTAGCGGATCAGCGCGCCCTCCCGGTATTCCCCCACGTTCCCGCCACCCTCCTCCCACTCGACGTTGGTG
>JAKLEJ010000050.1 GCA_022711695.1 Verrucomicrobiota bacterium
CTTGGTGAACTCCTTGAAATGAATGTTCCGGATGCGCCGCCCCAACTGGGCGATCCAGTGCTCGGGAAAATGGAACATCATGATGTTGCCGGTGTCGAAGTGCGCCCGCACATGGTCGCTGTGGAAGCCGTCCACAAACGCGATCATCTCCATGGGGGTCATCAGGTAGCCGTTGAAGAAGATATTCTCGATGTTCAGGAACACATCCAGCTTCTCGGCGCGGCTGACCAGTTTGCCGATGGCTTCGCGTGCCCGACGGTCGCAGACATCCGGAGGCACCGGCTCGTGATCGGTGCGCCAGGGGATATGAACCGCCCCGGGAACCACCAGGAGATTCTGCACCCCCAGGTCATGCGCCGCCTGGGCCATGAGCCCCGCCAACTCCAGTCCGCGCTCGCGCTTGGCCGCATCGTTGCTCGACAAGGGGTAAGGCCAGAACAGGAACGAGCACAGCCCGCTGATGGCGATGCCGATCTCGTCGGCCATCCGGCGGATGCGCCGAAAGTCCTCCGCCGTGGCCTTGGGTGACAGATCGTTGTCCAGGTCGTAGTTCAACTCGATTCCGTCGAAGCCCGCGTCTTTGGCGAGTTGAAGGCACTCCCGCAAATTCATGCGCTCCGGGTAGGGAAAGGCCCAGAGGTTGATGGACTTCTTCATGTCATAGCGCTTGGGCGAGGCGCGACGGGCATCGGGGCTGCGCATCGCGGCAGGTTGAGCGGCGGCCTGGGTGACCGCCGCCTCAGCGGCGGCCACCATGGGCGCGCCCAAAGCGGCGGCGGACACAGTGTTCTTCTGGAGGAACTCGCGGCGTGTGATCTTCATGACTTGCTCCTTGCTGAACGGCTCCGGGCACATAAGCACATGGGTTTCGCTCGCAGCTCGGTCCATGAGCGGAGGCGCCCGCCCCTGCCAGGCTGCGGAGGCATCGTGCGCGGACCGACGCTTGCCCGCAACCCTATTTGCGCGGCTGCCGGATCGAACCTCCTTGCCCGGAGCAGGCATGCTGCCAAACACAATCGGCACGGGTGACGAGATTCATCCGCAGCCAAGTCGGAAGCACACACATCTGCAGGCCAATTAGTTGCAGCCTCATTTTCAGCAAGTCTCGCTCAAGCTATGCGACGCAATTGGCTGGCAGTCAGAGACCGGACGCCGTCCTCCCTGGCAGGCGGGGCTGAGGTCTCCCGAAATTATCTGCAAGAACCGCTCAAGCTCTGTCGAGAACTGCCGATCTTTCTGGTAACGCCATCGCGGGGCAGGTGGCGTCGCAGGAGAGCGATGTGATCGAGTTCAGCTTCTACTTTCCGCCGGAATCGTTGCGGGCCGGGCTGCTGGTATCGCTGTTGAGCGTCTGGCTGCTCGTGGGAGTCTTTGCCTACCTGAACCACTACACCCAGCGGCGCTACTTCACGCTCTGGACGGCGGCCTGGCTGTTCTACGGGGTGTGGCTGGCCCTGCACGTGGCCCGTGAAACCGGAGCAGATACCCCGCTGCTCCTCATGCTCCGGCATTGGAGCGTGGGCGTCTCGGCCGTCTTCCTCTTCTGGGGAAGCCTCATGTTTCTCGGGCGCAAGCAGCGACAAGTCACCTTCGGCTTGTTGATCGCCTTTCTGATGGCCTGGAGCTATGTGGCGGCGTTCCATTTGGACAATCCGCTGCAAGCGGAGATTCCCATCTTCGTGGTCCTTGGAATGGCCAGTCTTCGGGCGGGGTTCTGCTTCTACATGTATCGGCGGCGGCGGGAGTATCTCGGGGCCAGCCTGCTGATGGTGGGGCTGACGCTTTGGGGTCTCTACCTGGGGGGGTACCCCATCTGGGAGAAGAACCCGTATTGGAGGCCCTCCTGTTTCTTTCTGTGCGGCCTGCTGCAACTGTTCATCGCCGTGAGCATGATCGTGCTGGTGCTCGAGGAAGCCCGCTCCCGCCTCCAGCACCTTCTGGAGTCCAACCGCGCCGCTCGGGAAACGTGCGCAGGGTTGCGCGACCGGGTGCGCTCCTCGGAAGACCGCTATCATGCGCTCTTCGAGCAGGCCAGTGACGCCCTGTTCGTAACCTCCACCGAAACCCTCGAGGTGTGGGAGTCAAACCGGTGCGCGCGCCGCCTGCTCGGCTGGGATGGCTCGCAGTCGGGGGCGCGCTCCCTGGTGGATTGTGTGGAGGAACTGCGCAAGAAGCCCCAGCCGCTCACGGGCCCCCAGGCCCTGGAACGTTTGCGCGCCCAGCGCGCGACCCAGCTTGTGGCGGCCAACGGAAGCAAGACGCCAGTCGAGGCGGAAGTGTCGCTCATCGAGTTCGCCGGACGCCCCGCTTACCAGTTTGCCTTCCGCGAAATCACCGAGCGAACCCGGTTGGAGGAGCAACTGCGGCAGTCGGAGAAACTCACCGCCTTGGGGCGGATGATCTCGGGAGTGGCCCACGAACTGAACAACCCGCTTGCAGTCATCAAGGGCTACCTGGAGATCATCCTGGCGCGACACCCCATGGCCGGCCAGACCCGCCACGATCTGCTCAAGGTCGCCCGCGAAGCCGAACGCGCCTCCAACCTGGTGGGCAATTTCCTCACCCTCGCCCGCGTCCGGCCCAGCCCGCAGGTCCCCACCCAACTCAACGAGGTGGTGCAGCGAGTCCTCGAACGGAGCCGCATTGACTTGCGCATGGCGCGAATCGAGACCCGCCTGGACCTCACCAACAACCTCCCGCCCATTCAGGCGAACCCGGACAAGCTCGAGCAGGTTATCGACAATCTGGTTCGCAACGCCATCCAGGCCTTGTCATCCGAGAGGTGCGGCGGTATTGTGCGGCTGGCGACGGAGCGATTCAACGGCTCCATCCGGGTGCGGGTGGAAGACAACGGCCCCGGGGTCCCCGAGCATCTGGCCTCGCGGATCTTCGAGCCGTTCTTCACCACCAAACCGGCGGGCAAAGGCACCGGGCTGGGGCTCTCCATCTCGCATGGCATTATCTCGGAACACAACGGCAGGCTCTATCAGCAACCCTCCGAGCTGGGGGGCGCCGGTTTCGTGATGGAATTGCCCCTGACCAGGACGGTCGTTCCCGCGGAAATTCCCGCGGCCGAACCGACGCCCGGCGAGCCCGCGCCGCCGGGCCCGACAGGCTCGCCTCCCGCGCGGATTCTGATTCTCGATGACGAACCCACCCTGGTCGAGATGCTCGGGCAGGTCGTCCGCCACCTGGGCCATGAAACCAGGCTTTGCTCTTGCCCTGTCGAGGCGCTCAAGGAAATCGAAAAGTCGGATTTCGATTTGATCCTCTCGGATTACCGGATGCCCGACTTGGATGGGCGGCAGTTCTATGAGCGGGTCACGGCGATCAAGGCGCACCTCAGGTCCCGGATCATCTTCCTCACCGGCGACGTGGCCAACGAGGACACCCAGAACTTCCTCGCTTCCACCGGCAATGCCTGCATCTTGAAGCCCTTCCATCTCCGCGCCGTCGAGAGCGCCATCAACGCCGCTCTACAAAAGTGTGCCCTCCCCGCATAGCGGAACCGTCGTTCCTCAGGATACCTTCCCGTCGGCGGCAACAATGCCTGTCCCAGGTGAGACAAGGGTTGTTGGGCGGGTTCAGTGCGGTTGCGAGGTGATGCGACCGGCGGAGTCGAGGAGGACGGCGCGGGCGCCGGCGGGAATCTCGAAGACCGCCTGCTTGCCGCCGGGCCAGCGAACGTGGATCTGGCGAGCTTCAAACCCGGCGCTCAAGACCTGCACGGCCGCGTCCTGCGACCAATAGCCGGACCCGGCATGGATTTCCCGGGCCGGGCCAAGGGAGGCGCCGTTGCCCAAGCGCAGCACGGCGCCGGCGGCCGCCGGGTTTCCCGGCGGCCCGGCCAGCCTCACACGCAAACCCGGCCGGCCTCCGGTGTTTCGAAAGAGCTTTGTGCCCGCGGCGTTTTGCGAAACCGCGAGATCGACGCGGCCGTCGCCGTCGTAGTCTCCGGCAGCCGCCCCGCGCTGCTCGCCGTGGACGAGGATGCCGCTTTCCCGGGCCGCCACCGGAACGAATCCGCCCTGGCCGTCTCCGCGCAGCCACAGTCCGCGGCCGGCGTCGTAGCGCGAGGTGTCCGGTGGAACGGCGAAGAAGTTCTGGCTGAGAAACAGATCTTCGCGGCCATCGCCATCGAAGTCCGCGACGCAGACGGCAAATGCCGGGGCCTGCTGGGCTTCGAGAGGCAGTTCGCGCGGTTCGAAACGGCCGCCCCGGTTAAGGAAGACCATGGACTCGAGGCACGCGGCCTCGGCATGCGCGGCGCGGTTAAGGGGCTCGCCGAAGATCTGGGCGAGGCTGGAATCGGCATAGGCCTGCCAGGTTCCCAGCCGCTCGCGCACCGAGGGCATGGCGGAACCGAGGATGTGAAACTGCTCCGACGGCACAAGCCCCTTGAACAGATCGTCGTAATGGGCTTCCACCACGTCGAGGGTTTCGTTCCCGTCCAGATCGCCCCAGTAAACTCGCAGCGGCTGGGCGCGCCAGTTCTCGTACTTGGTGTTCCGGCCCCAGTTGGAGGCGGCGATATCCAGACGGCCGTCACCGTCGAAATCGCCCGTGCTTACCCCGTTCCACCAGCCGGTGTGCTTGTCCAACCCCACTTGAGCCGTGGTGTCGCGCAGCGATCCCCGGTCATTCTGGAAGACACGCACCGGCCCCCACTCGCAGGCCAGCACCAGGTCGGGATCGCCGTCGCCGTCCAGGTCGCTGAAAACCGCCCCACTGACCAGGCCCACCCCGGCCAAACGTTTCGAGTTTTCGGCGTCTGGAATCCAGCCCGCCGGACCGCCGCGAAACAGCAGGGACGAAGCGGGTTCGGGGTAGCGGCCCGGGTTGAGCCTGCCTCCCACGAACAGGTCGAGTTGGCCGTCTCCGTCAACATCTCCCAGGGCCAGGGGGCCCGTGCTCGAGGCCTGCCCGGGCAAGGTCTCCTCCACCGTCTTCGAGTCGAGGTCATAGACTCGAACGACCGGTCCCTGAGCCAAGCCGTCCTCATAACTGGCCGAGCCCGCGAGCACGGCGGTCCGGCCGTCGGGCCGACGCCACCCGAGGATCGAGGTTTGGTCGCGGGGGGCCGCCTCATCCAAAGGCGGGCCTTGGAGACGCGCAAAACTCCCACGGCCGTCGTTGCGGAATGCGGCTAGCCGCCCGCCCCGGCCGCTGCCAACGAGCAAATCCTCCCAGCCGTCGCTGTCCACATCGAACCAGCCCAACCCCGGCCCCAACTGACTGAGCCGGCGCGGCAGCAGCGGCTGGCGTTCGAAATCGTCAAACGGCGCCTCGGCGTGGGTGTGCGGCAGGAGGGCGCTGACATCCGCGAAGAACGGCGCAGAAGCCGGGGCGGGGGGCGGCGACGCCGGACTGGGAGCCGAACCCGGCTCATCGATCTCGTAAAGGCGGTTTGGGAGAGCGTTGGTCAGGAGCGACCGTCTGCCGCCGGGCCAGAGGACTTCAATGCTCAGGCGGGACGCCGATCCGCAGGCAAACACGCGCGCCGGATCGTCGCTGGATTGGTAGCGGCCGCCGGTCATGATCACCTGGCTCTGAGGAACGGGCCCGCCCTCGACGCGGAGGCGCGCGCCGATGCCGCGCGTGTTGGGAGAACGCCCCTTGAGTCGCACCGCCAGGCGCGGGGCCGTCGTCTCGTTGCGGAGCAGGAAGGCGGGGCCGTTCAGGTTGTTGATCGCCAGATCGAGATCCCCGTCGTTGTCGAGATCGGCCGCCGCCATCCCTTGGGAGACTCCCTTTTGATCGAAGCCCCAGAGACGTCCGACCTCGGCGAAGCGCAGGTTCCCCAGGTTGCGGAAGGCCAGGTTCGGCGTGTCCAGCCGGGGAAAGAGAGTGCGGAGCTGGAGCGCTTCCATCGGGGCCATCTTCCGCTGGGCCTTGGCGGCCTCCAGCTTCATGAGCGCATCCACGTTCATGTTGTCGCGCTCGAATCCGTTGACCGCGAGCAAATCCTCGTAGCCATCCAGGTCCACATCCAGAAAGAGGGGGGTCCAGGCCCACTCGGCAGCCTCGAGCCCGCTCAGAAAGGCTATCTCGGCGTAAGTCTGGTCGCCGCGGTTGAGAAAAAGCATGTTGCGCGGATACTGCGGGACGTTGTCGATGGCGCCGATGGGCAGGATTTCGGGGCGGATCTCGATGCGCTGCTGGAAGCGCAGGCGGTGGTCGCGGCTAAGCATGTCGAAGACGAAGAGATCGTCATGCCCATCGCGGTTGACGTCCGCCGCGTCCAGGCCCATCGACGAGAGCGTGGTATGGCGAAGGGCCAGCGGGCCGATGGCCCGAAAATGGCCCTGGCCGTCGTTGACCCAGAAGCGGTCCGGGGTGCGAAAATCCGAGCAGGTGTAGAGGTCGGGCCAGCCATCGCCGTTCAGGTCGCGGAACATTACCGACAAGGTCCAATCGAGCGGGGCCTCGCGCAACGGGCGCCCGTCGGCATCGCGAAAGGTCCCGTCCGTCCAGGGGACCGGGATGAAGCCGCCCCGGCCGTCATTGCGGCAGAAGAGGTCGGGCTCGCCCAGTTCCTCATTCTGCATGCGGCCGCTGCGTTCGCCCAGGGTGAACTTGAAGACAAACCGGTTGGTCCACTCGGGATCGGTCAGAGGCCGGCCATTGATGAGGCTGACTTGGGGCTGGCCCTGGATCATCTGGATCGAGAAGCGGGTGTTGGGCTGGTCGCGGAGGGTGACCTTGCGGTAGTTGCCAATGTAGAGATCGAGGTCGCCGTCGCCGTCGTAGTCCGCCAGGGCCAGCGAACTGCCGCCGCGACCGGCATTCAAGCCGCGGTTCTTTTCGGATTCCCTCATGCGACCCCGGCCGTCGTTGTAGAAGAGGCGAGCGCCGCCGCCGATCGAGTTCACCACCAGGTCCAGACTGCCATCGCCGTCCAGGTCCGCCAGAACCGCGCCGGTGGCATCGAGATCGGGACAGGCCACGCCAGCCGCGTCGGTCACGTCCTCAAAGCGCCAGTTCCCCAGGTTCCGATAAAGGCGGTTGGGGCCGTCCAGGCCGCAGAAGAACAGGTCCGCCAGACCGTCGCCGTCCACATCTCCGGCCGCCACGCCCGAGCCGTTAAGCAGAATCTGGTTGGTTAAGTGCCGGTGCTGGGCCAGGAGATTCGAAAACGTGACGCCGGTGGATCCCGCGTTGAGGAGGGTGAAGCCGACGCGCCCAGGCCCGGCCGGCGACAGTTCCAGGGATCGGCAGCCTGTCTCCGATTTCCAGTCGGGGGCCGCCAGTGCCGCGGACACCACGGCCCAGCCCAGCAGGACACCTGCGCGGAATGACGGCGCGTTTCGAATCATCAGGGGCAGATAGTGGGGGGATAACCGCCCGTTTCATCAAGTCTGAATCCACGCTTCACGTCAGGCGGATCGGCGGAGCATCGCTGCTTCAAGCGTGCGGGAAAAGGCGGGCGCATGCTCGACGCGGGTTCGGACGGGCCGGGCTGCGAGCGGCCGGCCCCCTGCAGAACCTCCATTGCCACGGAACTGAAATGGCCTTGTGTGTGCGAACGGGGTTGAACGCAGCCATGGCTTGCGCCCTTGCGCCAGGCCTTGGGGAAAGCGGTTGACACTCCGCGGCGGGGGAGGATCATGACTTACTCAAAGCGGAGTGTGTGGAGTGGAGCGCGCCTCCCGGGGATTTCCTCGATGAGGCTCAGCGTGGGCTTCACTCGGATTGCCGATGGATTGCTGTGAGGAACCTCGGAGGCATTCCCGCCGAGCGAACCTGGAGAACACGACCGTGAAAGAGACGTTTGTTGGCGAAGGCATCACCCCTGAGGACGTTTCGTTTGCAGCGGGGCCGATGACGCTTGGGAGCCCCGGGATTCCCCTGAGATTCTCCTGGAAAGGTCGGATATTCTCGGTGAGGGACGTGCTGGAAGAGTGGAAGGAGTGCGGCAACTGCCGTCACGGCTCGGGGGAGCGCTACGTTCGGAAGCACTGGTTTCGCATTCGGACGGCTGACGAGATCGAGATGCGAATCTACTTCGAGAGGCAATCGAGGCCCTCCGGCGGCTCACGCTGGCGGCTTTACAGTGTTCGCGAGGCCGCGCCCGGCTCCGCGCCTTGACCCGGATCTCCTCCAGCGCGGCGAAGCCGCTGCCAATGCCTGGTGGGATTCGCTGAAAACAAACGCAGAATCCAAGAAAGGCAACCCGATGGAATGCGGTTCAGGAGGCGCGCAGACGGCCCCTGGCGGCGACAAGAGCCAGGCAACTCAAGCCAAGCAGAAGGACACTCGCCCCGCCGTCAGGCGTCGCGTGAGGAGAGGGAGATGGGGCAGCGGCGAGTTGAACGCACAGGTTATCCAAAGCGACGGCCTGGAACCCGCCAAACCGAGTCAGGTAAGGGCCTGCGGCCACTCTCAACTCATCGAATCCAGCCGGGTCATTCCAGCCAACCACTGTTCCCCGACACGCCTCGAAGTAGCCGGAGCCGACCATCGAGCCGTCCTTCCACGTTTCCCAGCACGTGTTGATGAACTGGTCGGCGAAAAACCCGTTTCCATAAAGAAACTCGAGTCCCTGGATCTCCCGCGAATCGGTTGTCGTGATCGAGACAAACCCCCTGTTGCCGCCTCCGCCATAGTAAAAACCAGTGGCGGGGCCGCGGCCAAAGGCGTCGAAACCCACGAACGTCAGCTCGGGCTCGGAGATCGTCAAACCGCCCTCGGTGTAACAGTCCACGCATGTAAAGGCTTTGGTGAGGCAATCAAAGGTGGCGGTGCGGTCGGCGGTGGTTACCGACGAGCCTGTGCCTATGGTTGTGACGGTCAGCGCCTTGCCCTCAAAGGCCAGGCCCGCCAACGCACCCAGGATCAGCGGTAAAACGCGTAATCCATATCCACAGGGACGCGACTCCGATTGGCTCGTCTTCATACTCTGCTCGCTTTCTTTCATCTTTTCGGCTCCGAAGAGGCAGCCGCAGTTTCGATTCGACCATGGGAGGGAGAACGACTGACTCCCCCCAACGGTGCATTAGCATTGGGAGTGCCGGTTTTGCCGAAGGGGATTGCAGTTGCAGTCAAGTGTATATGTAAGACATTAGTAATGTAACTCTTATAGTATAGCATCAGCCTGAACCTGGTCGTTGCCAGCAGGGCTCAAGCTGAGTTAATAGCGTAAATACGTTTTACACTATTTCAAATATAGTGTCACTATTGTAGCATTCAAATGACTTGTCAACAGTATTTTAAGACTATTTCAAAAGATGTCATAATTTCCGACATTTTATTCGTATTCGTTGGGATATCTCTCAGCTTGTAATGGGTCTGGCCCGTTCGGCGGATTGGAGCGCTTTCGCGCAGGGCCTTATGAGGCGGACGGCTGGAGCGATTGGGATCCTGAGGCGGCCTTGTCAGGGGATACGGATGGGCCGCAGGTTTCTCGAATGATAAGGATCAGCCAGGGTGCTTGTGACAGGATGAACGGCGGAGACGGGGCTTGAGGAGCGCTCTTCCCCCTGGCAAAGGCAGAGGGCTCGATCGAAAGGAACTGGATCTGCCCCGTTGAGGGCGGGCAAGCGCCGGTATCGCAGCGCGGCCCCCCACGGCCAATGGGGGCCGGCTACAGCTTGCGGGTGAGCGCCGCGATCTGTTCGAACTCCTCCTCGACGATCAGTCGGCCGTAGTCTGAGATGACTCCCTTGCCGATGTGCCGCCATGCGGTCCAAACCGCCTTTTCGGAAGCGGCCAACTCGAGTTGCCGGTTTACAAGGGCCGCCTCGGCATCGATGAACCGCTGCCGGGTGGCGGCATCCCACGCGGGCATCCGCCGGGCCAGTTTGCCCAGGCGGCTGACGATGGTTCCGGCGAGTCGTTGGCCGTCAGCGCGAGTGGCTTCCCGGGGATCGCGTCCGCCGACTCCCTTGTGAGGCGGTTGGCCCAGGCGCGACAGGTCCACGCTCTCAGGGTCCAGTTCGAGCATGAGCGCCGTCTCGCCCCAGGCGGCATGGTCTCCGTGGTAGCCAACGTCAAGCGCCAGGAAGTACTCGGGGGTGCCCAGCACGGGGATGCCCAGGGAGCGGCTCGCCCGCACTGCGGCTTGGCGGACGACGATCTGCTGGGCGGCGCCGTAGTGCCCGGTCAGAACGATCACGGCCTTGAAGCCCTGTCGCGCGGCTTCCCGGCAGAGCTTTTCCACCCAGCCGTGCACCAGGACCGAGTGAACGTCGTTCTCCGGCTCCATGACAAACGTGTGCGGCTCGTCCAGGCCGCCCACGCCGCCATAGAGCGGCGGGGCCACGAGGCCGCCGCCCTGCCGGGCCGCGCGCACGCACAGGTGATGGGCTTTCACGGCGTCCAGGCCCACGATGTTATGGAGGCCGTGCCATTCGATGGTCCCCAGCGGCTGGAACAACACCGGGCAGGCGAGCATGGCCTGGTCAATCTCCCGGGGACGGAGCCTTTCGAGTTGGACCTCTCGGGGCGGGCTGTCTTTCTCGGGCGCAGTCGTGGAGGCTGACTGCCGTTGGGCGGTCGGTTCGGCGGCCGGCGATGGAATCGCGGCGCCCAAAACCGCGCCGGTTCCCAAATTGCGCAGGAACGCGCGTCGTTGCATCGCAGGTTGCATAAGGCGATCAGGTGTTCGATTGACGGGGTTGCGCTGGCCGCTTTCAGCGCATCCGCTCGAGCAGATTGCGGGTGATCTGCTGGACGCGGCGGTCGGGGCCTTGCGGCTCGGTATAGACGCGCGGCCGCACATAGCCGGGCGGCTCGCTTAAGCCGTCGGCCCACCAGCAGCTCGAGGCATTGAACACGAAATTGCCGCGGGGCCCCGGGTACACCGTGGCCGCAAACGCGCCGCCGTTGGGCTTGCCCGGCGCCGACTGCGTGGGGGCCGTCGCCACGATTTCCAGCCCGGGAATGTCCGCCGGCTGGCCGTGCCATTCCCAGCCCACCAGGCCCGGAATGCCCTGTCCCTGCCGCAGGCCGGTGTTGGCGAAGAGCCAGTGGTCGGGCTTGGCGCACACCCAGTCGGCCCCGCCCGTGACCGGCGGGGTGCTGTGGGCGCCCAGGAGCGTGTTGGCGTGCGGACTGGCAAACGGAAACCGCGCCATCTCGGGGAACGACTTGAACTCGGAGGGCGTGCGCGGGCCGAAGATGTCGATCCGCTCGTAGGTCCGGTGGGGCCGCCCCTGGCCATCCGGGCTGAAGAGGATGCGGCCGTAGCAGGTGTTGCCCGAGAGAAAGGCCGCGCTGACGCCGCCCTCGATAGCGCGGCGGACATTGTGGAACATCTCGATGGACCAGTATTCGTCGTGGCCCACGGACAAGAACCCCTTCCCCCGGAGCAGCCCCTCGGCGTCCTCATGGGTGTCGAGGTTCGACAGATAGGTGACGTCATGGCCCTGCGCTTCCATCCAATAGGCCAGGGGAAACTCCCAGAGCAGGAACTCCCCCGAGCCCGTGGAAAGCGGCGCGTCGAAGATCTGGCAGTATTTGCCATAGGGCCGGTTGAAGCTCACCCGCACGTCCGGGCCCCAATACCAGAATTTGCGTCCGTCGTCGTAGAGGGCGTATTGATCCGGCCAGCGGTTATAGGCCTGCCAGGTGGTGTCCGAGCATTGGAAGAGAAAATCGGCCTGGCGGCGGTCGCGGACAATGAAGACCACGTAGCTCTGTAGGCCCTCGCGGCGAGCTGTCAGCTTGCCGAGATACACCCCGCTGACCCAGTCCGCGGGGATGCGCAGCGTGGCGCAGGGCGTCCATTGGCAGTCGCGCAGCCGCTTGGGGCCCGCTGGCGGGTCGGGCTGGGGAGCGCCCTGGAAAGGCCCCAACTCCGTCATCAGCCGGCCGCCGGCGCCGCCATAGTAACCGAGGCGATACACCGCCAATGTGAACTCGGAAGCCGGATTGGCGCTGACATGAAAGGCGATGGTTTCGCCCGCGGAAACGCTCGTGCGCGAGCAATAGCCTTCGATCCAGGGGCAGCGGTACTTGGTCTGCGCGTGCACCCGCGTCTTGGTCAGCAGCCAGTCCCGCGTGCCCGGCCGGAGGTTCTCCCGGCGGACGAGGTCGGGAACGCGCCGCGCGAAGCGCGGTTCTGCGTCCCGGGTTTGCAGACGGGAACAGCCGGCCAGCGCCAGCGCCCCGCCCGCCCCGCCCAGCCGCCGCAGCATCTCTCTGCGGGTCAGAGCGGAAGAAGGACATCCAGCCTCGAGCCAAGGGAGATGCAGCGGGTTCATACGATGGCTAGGCTAGGCCCCGGGTTCGGTTTGTCAACCGCATCCGGCTGGCCTGAATCGCCGGCCCTGGCTGCCGGCTGAGCGGGCGGCAGAGGCGGCCGCCGCTTCCTTCGAGCGAGGCGAGCCGCAGACTCGGAATGGTTGCGGAGTGCCTCGAACGCCGGTTCAGGGCGCCTCGAAGGCGTAGCGGCCCGGTTCGAGCTGCAGGAACACGGCCCCGGGATCCGTGCCAGTCTGTTTCACTCCCAGGGCGCGAGCCAGCGGCTGGCCGTTTTCGGTGACCGCGGCGGCGTGGCGCGTGGGCAGGCGCAGGGTGGCGGTGGTGTTCGGCGGCACCACCGCCTGCACCCGGAGGCGGCCGTCCTTGATTTCCCATTCGCTGCGGATGCGCCCCAGTTCGGATTCATGGCTGGCGGTCACGCGCGTCAGTTCAGGCTGGCCGCAGATCCCGGGCTCGATGAGAAAGCGCTTGAAGCCGGCGCCGTCCGGACCCGGTTTGATGCCGGCCAGGCCCTCGATGGGCCAGGCCCCGATGTAAAGGTAGGAGCTGTGCAGTTGCGAAAGCTTGCCCTCCCAGTCCTCCCAGAGGGTGGTCGCCCCCTTCTTCAGCATGTGCCCCCAGCCCGGATAGTCTTCGCGCGTGGCCATGGTGTAGATGAGGTCGTTGCGCTCGTTTTCGATGAGGGCGCGGAAGAGGAACGCGCCGCCGGTGATGCCGGCATGGATGTGGCCGCGGCGACGAACGAGAATCTCGTCCTCGAGACGCTTCCAGACGCCCGCGCGCAATTCTCCCGGGGGCAGATCGACGTAGAGCGCCATGGCCTGGTAAGCCTGGGCGCCATTGGCGTAACTGTGGTCCGCCGGGCGAAAGAACTTGCGATGCACGGCCTCGCGCACGGCCTCGGCGCGTTTGCGCCAGGATTCTGCCTGGGCGGCCTCCCCCAGGACCGACGCCGCGCGCGCCGCGCGGTCGAGGTTGTAGATCCAGTAGCAGTTGTTGAGGAAGAGCGTTTCGGGGGTGTCGCCGTTGACGCCCTCGGCCCCGGGCCAGAGCCAGTCGCCCAGGAAATCCCACTGGCCGCCCCAGCGCGCCA
>JAKLEJ010000500.1 GCA_022711695.1 Verrucomicrobiota bacterium
ACCACTTTGCGCATGATGACCACGGGGCGCAGACTGCGCTCGGCCTGGTTATTGGTGGGTGGGACGCGAGGATGGCGGAAGCAAGTGAAGAAATGCTTTTGTTCCGGGCCGGCCAAGCGCTTGCGGAAGGCGTCGGCCCTGGGGGAGCGCAGTGTGCGGTGTCAAACCATAGTTTGGTTCGTTTTAAGCGGGCAATCTGGAGTGATGTAATCCACTGTAAGACATTATAAAAGATAGCGTTGTGTCATTCAGTGGCCGTGCGGTGTGGCCCCTTGCTGGCGAGGGTGCCGGGGTGGTTTTCACCGGCTGATGACTCGTGCGGAGCGGGGCGAGGGCAGCTTTCGGGACAAAGACCCTCCGCCCGGTGTTGGGCAGGCAAACCCAGTCTCGTGGCCCGGTTTTCCCTTTGCCAGACGGGCCGATTCTGGACCGATTTCGGACCGGTTTTCGTCCGTGTCATCCGCAGAGCGGCTTTCGGGACCACAAGAAGGGGCTCAACCGAGCCGCAGGCGAGACCCCCATCTGAATTGAACCCGGGCCTCCAGGATGAGAACCTGCGAATCGGTCGGCTGGTTTGCATCCGCAGAAACCTCCCGCGGTGAACATCCTCCAGGGAGCGGCCTTTCCGAAGCAGGAACGCAGATCAATAATATGGTTGCGGCTGCGCCCAACCACGGTACGTTTGCGGCAGAGCTTCATATGAAAACAGTTTTTGCACTGAGCGGCGTGGCCTTGCTGCTGGCGGCCAATAGCGCTGTTGCGCAGGACGTCCAGATCAAGCAACGGGCCAAGGAAATACGCGACCAGAACAATGTGCGGCAGGGTGTGGCGCCCGCGACGCCGGGGTCGCCGCCATCAGCGGCTTCCAGCGCGACCGCGGCTCCGAACCTCTCACCCTCCATGGTTCAGTTCCAAGCGGGGCTGGCCAGCATCAAGGCGGACACCCAGTTGGACACGGCTCAGAGAAAGCAGTTGAGTCAGGAGTTGCTGGCCGCGGCTCAAGGGGCCAAGCCCTCCGCGGATTCAGTCAACAAGCTGGTGGCCGACCTGGCGGCCGCCTTCGCCGAAAAGCCGTTGTCAGCTTCAAGCCGGGGCCGTCTCACAGTTGAGCTGGATGCCGTGCTCAATCCGGCCAAATACCCACAAGCCAGGCCGGATGGCATTTTCCGGGATATCCAGGCGATCTTTCAGGAGAACGGGCTGGCCCGGAGCAAGGCTGTGGCGATCGCCGAGGACGTCAAAGCAATTTCGGCCGAAGTCCAAGGGGGCGGAGCCAAGTAGGGCACGGCGGCAACACCCACACCAGGCCCCGATCAGGCCCAGAGGCGGGCTCGATCATGAGCATTGCCGCTCGCGGGGCGTCTTTGCTGCTTTCGTCAGCCTTCTTCCTGCAACGGCTCAGACCATAGGATGGACTGAACAAACCCGCAGCCAGGGTCGATCCTGTCTCCGTCCCACGGCAACCGAGAATCGGGACATTGACGAGTCCCAACGCCAAGCGGCGGAACGGCAGGGGATGGGGCCGCCCGCGGAACGACCGGGCGCGGGTTTGACCGGGGCCCGCTACTTGAGGCAGAGCACGAGCGAGAAGTCGGTTCCGTGCCAGCCGTTTTCGATGCGGTAGAGGACGCGGTTGAGCCCCTTCTTGAAGTGGACCTTGCGCAGGCCCTCGTCCACCCGCCACGATTTCTGCTGTTTGCCGCTGGCCCAAATGAGCTGGTCATCGATCCAGACCTTCGAAAAATCGTCGCTGCCGATGGCCACCCAGAGGTCGGTGGCCTGCTCGAACCACAGCTCGGTGTAGGCGTAGTAAATGATGTACTCGATGTCGCGCGCGACGAAGTCCTCCGGCCGGAGGTCCCGCCGCCCGCCGGCGCTGTAGCCGTCGAACGGAGGCGAGATCCGGGCTTCCGGGGCCTGGTAGAATTCCCACTTGATGGGGCGATCGCGTTTGCCGGTGTAGGTCGCGCTCAAGTCCACGACGGTTTCCGGGGGGAACTTTTTCTCGATGTTGACCCGGCCGGCGTTATCGAAGGGCCCGAGGATGTGCCAGCTATCGACGTACATCCAGTCGGCCGGCGTGCCGCCGGCCCGGACCTTGCGGCCCGGCAGCGCGGCGAAGGTCTTCGGAAACGACGGAGGCCCGCCCATTCCCCAGCCAGGGCGGCCTCCCGGCGGACCGGGCCTTCCGCCGCCGCCCGCGGCGCCGGCGCCCGGGCCCTGGCCTCCGCTCGCGGCACCGCCGGAACCAGAGGCGTTCCCACCGACGGCCGCGCCCGCGCCCTGCATGGCCCCGGACAGGTCTTTGGCCCGCTCGGCGTCGTCTTCGGCGGCCAAACCCTCCATGGCGTCCGTCTGGGCGGATTTGTCCTTCAGCCAGTCCATGGACACGCTCAGCCCCGGCCCGCCCGCGGAGCCGCCCTCGAGGTCCCTGGCCAGCGAGAGCATGGAATAGCCCAGCGTCACCATGGCGTTGATCTCAGACCCGGCGTTCTCCATGGCCTCGCGCATCGCGGGGACATCCTCGCCCCCGCGGGCGACGCCTTCGAGAAGGGGCTTGAGATCGGGACGGACCGTCCGGGCCACCTCGGTGAGTTCCATGGCGCGCTTGAGCGGAATGCGGCGCAGCATCGCCAGTTCGGCGGCGCGGATGCGCTTGTAGGACTCGGTCAGACGGGTTTCGGTGTCCACTGCGGCTTGGTACATCCCGGCCAGGCTCATGCCGTAAACGTTGGGCAGTTCGTTGGTCCTGGGCGTGACGACAAAGTCGTTCGAAACCCGGCCCGTGGGGGTGTAGGACTGGAGGGCGGTGGCCAGGGCCTGGCGCGCCTTGGCCTGGGCCAGCATGGCTTCGGCCTGCAGGACGCGCGCGGCGGCCTGCGCCTCGACCATCTGCTGTTCCGCAGTTGCGGCTTTCGCTTTGGCCTGGCCGGCTTCGGCGGTCGCCTGTTCCAGGCGAGCCTGGGCCTGGGTGAGCCGTTGCGCGGTTTGCTGCGCCTGGTTGCGGGCCTGCTCGAGGCGGCGCTGGGCCGACTCCAGCCGGCCTTTGGCGGAGCGCGCCTTGTTTTCCGCCTGGTTGGCGTCCCTGGCGGCGGCGTCGGCTTGCTTCTGCGCGGCGGCG
>JAKLEJ010000501.1 GCA_022711695.1 Verrucomicrobiota bacterium
GAGCCTCCGCGCGATGCGGACCCCGCCGCCGCCGCCCGCCTGGCGCGACCAGCGCGGCGCCTTGCAGGACGCCTTCTACGGGTGCGGCTGGATGGTGCGGCCCGCGGGGCCAAACGGCAAAGCCAACACCTGGCACGCCGGCAGCCTGCCTGGCACGTTCAGCCTCCTCGTGCGCCGATGGGACGGCTTGAGCTGGGCGGTGCTCTTTAACCAGCGCTCAGCCGACAAACGACAGCCGGACGACGCCATCGACCCGGCGCTGCATCGGGCCGCGGCGGCGGTGCGGCGGTGGCCCGAGGAGGACCTTTTTGCGCGCCACGGCGGCGGCCGCCTGTGAACAAGCGGTGAACGGACGGCGAATAAGCCCGTGAATAGGCGGCGCGAATAACCTTGACCTTCTGGGGCGGGGGGATTAGGTAAAGCGCCTGTTAGGCATTGCTCATGTTTGCGCAAGTTAAAAGCCTGTTTTCCAACGACATTGGGATCGATCTCGGGACGGCCAACTCCCTGGTTTACGTTCGTGACCAGGGTATTGTGTTGCGCGAGCCTTCGGTGGTGGCCATTGAGGCGGGCACCACCAACGTCCTGGCCGTGGGAGAAGAAGCCAAAAGGATGCTGGGCCGCACCCCAGGCAACATCGTCGCCATTCGGCCGATGAAGGACGGCGTGATCGCCGATTTCGAGATCACCGA
Organism: Verrucomicrobiota bacterium; assembly: GCA_022711695.1. Lineage (GTDB taxonomy): Bacteria > Verrucomicrobiota > Verrucomicrobiia > Limisphaerales > JACRJZ01 > JACRJZ01. The sequence continues at coordinate 693 of JAKLEJ010000501.1, forward strand.
GGCGATGCTCCGCCATTTCATTCAGCGGGTGCATCATCGCAAGCTGATCGCGCCCCGCGTGGTGGTGGCGGTGCCCTCCGGCATCACCGAGGTCGAAAAACGGGCGGTCAAAGACTCCGCGACCCATGCCGGGGCGCGCGAGGTCTATCTCATCGAGCAGCCCATGGCTTCGGCCATCGGGGTGGGCTTGCCGGTGCACGAACCGGCCGGCAACATGATCGTCGATATCGGCGGGGGCACCTGCGAGATCGCCGTCATTTCCCTGGCCGGCATCGTCTTCAGCCGCAGCCTGCGGGTGGGCGGGGACGAGTTCGACGAGACCATCGTGCAACACATGAAGCGGGCCTATAACCTGATGATTGGCGAACGGACAGCGGAGGAAATCAAGATCCGGATCGGATCGGCCTACCCGCTGGAGCAGGAGTTAACCATGGAAGTGAAGGGCCGCGATCTGAGCGCCGGACTGCCGAAAACCATGTCCATCCGCTCGGAGGAAATTCGCGAGGCCCTGCAAGAACCGCTTTCCAGCATCCTCGAATCGGTGCGCATCACCCTGGAGCGCTGCCCCCCGGAATTGTCCGCCGACCTGGTGGACCGCGGGATCGTCATGGCAGGCGGGGGCGCGCTGGTTCGCGGGATCGACCGGTTGGTGGCCGAAGAAACGGGCCTCCCGGTGCACATTGCGGACGATCCCCTCAGCGCGGTCGCTGAAGGCACGGGGCGCGTCCTCCAGGAATTGCAGTTCCTCAGGCGGGTCACTTCCGTCAAATAGACTCCAGGCGGGTTCCTCCTTCGTTGGCCTTGGAACGTCCGGCCTTGCGGCCGGCGCGCGGCGCGGCGGGCTTCGGCCCGCTGCCGGACGGAAGTTGAGAAAGGCACATTACATAGCGCTGGGATTTGTCCTGCTGTTGACGCTGGGCCTGCTCCGGTTCCCGGACCGGGCCGACCCGCATGTCAAACCCGCCGTGGCCAGCCTGTTTGTGCCCTTGTTCGGCCTGGCGGGGTCCGTCGAACGGTTGGCGGGCCGGACGAGCCAGGCCCTGACTCCCAAGCGCAAGCTTGGCGAGGAGAACGAGCGCCTGCGACGCGAAAACGCCGAGTTGCGGATGCGCCTCGTTCAGGTCGAGGAGGCGGCGCGCGAAAACGACCGCCTGCGCGCCTTGATCGGCTGGGCCCGCTCGGCGCCCTGGAAGGGCAAGCCGGCGCGCGTCATCGCGCGCGATCCGGCCAACTGGTGGCGCAGCCTCCACATCAGCCTGGGCCGCCGCGACGGCGTGGCTGTGGACGCGGTCGTCCTGACGCCCGAGGGCCTCGTGGGGCGTGTGGTCGAGGTCAGCGAGCTTCGTTCCCGGGTGGCGCTCCTGGGCGATCCGGCGTGCCGCGTGGCCGTCCTCGTCATGGAGGGCCGCCAGGTGGCGGACAACGGCGTGATCTCCGGCTCGGCCAGCGTCACCGATTCCTCGATGGTCGAGCTCAGCTACCTCTCCCCCAGCCGCGAGGTGAAGCCTGGCCAGTCGGTCCTGACCAGCGGACTGGGCGGCGTCTTCCCCAAGGGCATCCTTGCCGGCCAGGTCATCTACTCGCATCCCATCGAGTTCGGTCTCTACAAGAAGGCCCGTGTGAAACTCGCGGTGAACCTGGACCGCATCGAGGAGGTGTGGGTCACGACGCCATGAGAGTTTTTCATCCCATTCTCATCGTCGCCGCCGCGCTGCTGGCCGTTTTCCTGCAGGCGCGCTGGAACTTCCCCCGACTCTGGCTCTCCGTTCAAATCGACCTGCTCCCGGGGCTGATGGTCTATGCCGGCCTGAGCGCCGGTCTGGCCACCGTCACTCTCCTGGCGGTGGCCGGCGGGCTCTGTTTCGACTCCCTTTCCGCCAATCCCACCGGCGTGAGCGTCCTGCCGCTCTTTGCCATCGGCCTGGCCATCCAGCGCCAGCGCCATCTGATCCTCAGCGGGCAGACCTACGCCCAATGGGTGCTGGGGTTGGCGGCGAGCGCCATCGCTCCCGTGATGGTCCTGATCCTCCTCAAAACCCTCGGCCGGGACCCGATCGTCGGTCCCGGTTCCCTCTGGCAATGGCTGGTGGCCAGCCTGGCGGGCGCGGCTCTCACCCCGCTCTACTTCCGGGTCTTTGGCCGGTTGGAGCGCGCCCTCTGCTATCGTCCCTTTTACGAGACCAGCTTCCGGCCCGACCGGGAGATCCAGCGCGGAAGGCACTGACACGCCATGCTCATCGTGGACCAACTGCGCAAGAACGAGCTCCCGTTGCGGGTGCTGGCCTGGGTGGTCGCGACGGGCTTCCTGGTCTTGTTCGCCGGCCTCTACTACGTCCAGGTGGTTTCGGCCGACCGCTTTCGCGAAGAGCAGAAAAACCAGTCCTTCCGGTCGGTGCGTTTGCCCGCCATGCGCGGCAAGATCC
>JAKLEJ010000502.1 GCA_022711695.1 Verrucomicrobiota bacterium
CCGTGGTGAGCGGACCGCGCACCGGCCCCGGCGAACGCTGGGGCGCCACCACACCCGCCCTCGAGGCCCGCCAGGCCGACTATGTGGCCGCCCTCTACACACTGCTGTTCGGTCACCCGGCCGTCGAAGCGATCACCTGGTGGGATTTCTCCGACAACGGCGCGTGGCAGGGCGCCGCGGCTGGATTCCTGCGCGCCGACATGTCCGCCAAGCCCGTCTATGATCGCCTGATGGCCGTGGTCAAAGGTCAATGGCTGACCCGGGCCGAGGGCAAGACCGACGAGCGCGGCGAGTTCGCCTTGCGCGCCTTCCACGGCCAATACCAGCTCGAGGCCGACCTCCCCGGTGGCCGGGCTCTGAGCAGGGAAATCTCCTGGGGCCGCGGCGCCGGCAACCGCATCGAGATCGCCGTCTGAGTCGGGACGCTCACACCACCCAGTCACCAGTCGCCAGTCACCTCAGCAAGTCCGTCGGTTGCCGCCCTGCTACTTGTAGAGAAGCAGGCTCACGGCAACAAGGGCCATGCCCAGGAGAACGCTGCCCACCACCTGGCGGCGGCGTTCCGACTCCCGGACATACGGGAACAGGCCGTCGAGCGCAATGTGAACCAGGATTCCCGCCGCCGCCGCAAAGGCCAGCCCCAGGAAGCGCTGTGGGCAGAACCAGTTCAGGCCGTACCAGACGGCTAGCGCCCCCAGCGGCTGGGCCAGACCGCACCCCAGCGACCACAGCAAGGCGCGGCGGCGCTGATCCGTGGCCTGATGCAGCGGAACCGCCATGCCGATGCCTTCGGCCAAGTTGTGCAGACTCATCGCCAGGAAAAGCGCCACCGCCGAGATGGGTCCGTAAAGCGACACCAGGAACAGCGCCATACCCTCGGGAAGCCTGTGGAACATCATGGCCGCGATCATCCGTGCGCCTGTCCGCCCCAGGCGGCGGCCCCCAGCACCGGCCGCTGCCCCCCGCAACCCGCTCAGGTCACCGGGCGCGCGACGCTCGTGCGGATTCCAGGCCTCGGGCACGAGCGCGTCCACGATCAGGCTGAGCAGCATTCCGCCAAAGAACCCGCCATAAAGCGCCCAGCTTCCCTTGGTTCCGGACCAGGTCTTGGCCAGGTGTTCCAGCGCCCGGGGCAGGGCTTGCGCCAGCGAGAGAAAGACCAGGATGCCGGCGGAAAGGCCCAGCGCGATGGCCAGCAGGCGAAAGGTGAAGCGGCCGCGCCAGAGCGCCAGGGCGGCGCCCCCGCCCGTGGCCAGGCCCGCCGCGGTTGTCAGGCCAAAGACCAGCAGCACGTCTGTGGTTTCCAGCCCGGCAATGATGTCGCCGATGTTGTACGTGGGCCAAAGCCTACCGCAGCCGGCCGGGCCTTGTCCACCCGCCCCTGAGTCTGCGCTTGCGGTTTGGGCGCGCCGCCGGCTGTCTGGGGGGGCCGACCTTGGCGGTCGCCGCCCACTCCGGCGACGATTGCGGCGGATTTTCCGCGTCGTTTGAAGATTGACTGATAGCCCGTCGGCATTCAACCTCCATTCGTCATGACACCGCAGCCGGGACCGCCTTCCCCATTTGGCCGCCTTTGTCGCAGGATCAGAGACATCTTTTCCCGCCATCAAGCGGTTGGGAGGCTGCGTCGGCCAGCAAGACAAGAATCGTCAGCCGCGCAACCAGCCGTGAAACGAACATTCCCAATCGTCGCAGCCGCCGCCGCAGGCGCTCTCTTGCTTGCGCCGCATTTTGCCGACGGCGCCACGGTCGATGTTGGCACGAGCAACAACGCTTCAAGCTGGCTGATTACCGGAGGCGGGGCCGCGGGCGCGCGCGCCTTTCAGACCTCCGCCAACCGTTCCGGAGAGATCAGTCTCACGAGCAATGCATTCCGCACGGGCTCATTTGTGTCCGGAGGGAGCCTCGCGGCTTTCGACGGTTTTTGGTTTGCCGACCTGACGTTCGTCTTGCCGCCAAACGCCGAGGGCGCCACCCTCCACTTTGCCGGCCTCTACGGAAACGACCGCGTGGTGCTGCAGCTCAACGGAGCCAATATCGGCAATGCGGATCATCTGGGCGCTACGGGATCCGGCGTCATGCGGTTCCCTGGCGAATCGCTCGACGAGGCCTTCACGTTCACCGGCGAGACGTCGGGAACGATTTCCTCAGGCTTGTTGCCCGGCGCGAATATCCTGCGGCTCCTCGTCAACAATACAGGCGAGACGCCTATCTCAGCGCCCACAGCGACGTTTTCGAGCGCTGGAGATGCGACAGATGCCTTCGTCAATGCCACGGTCACCTACGAGACTTCCGAGCGTCCCTTCTTGCGCTGCGTCCTGCAGCCGGGCGCCCCGAGTCTCCAGGTTTATGGGAGAACGAATGCGACCTATGCGATCCAGAGCGCCCAGGAATTGCCCACGACGAACTGGACGACACTGACCAACCTCGTGCTGTCGGCGTCTCCCGAGTCGTGGCTCGATCCGACAGCGACAAATCTCAGCGTGAGATTCTACAGGGCGATGCTTGTGCCGTGAGACTCATGCCCGACAGCAAAGCCTGTCTTGCTGCGGAGCGCCGCGGAGGCGGACGAATTCACGGGCAGCCAAAATAGTGGCGGCTTTGGATCAGGTCCACGACCTTGGGGGCGACCAGCTCCTTCCAGCGCGGATCGCCCTGCTGGATGAGGGGCAACAGCTCCGGCGCGTGGGCGGCCACGCAGGCCTCGTTGAAATTGATCAGCGTTTGCAGGTTCCCGTTTTCGAGGAGGTGCCGGTAGAGATGGCGCAGGTGCGGGGCCACCTCGAGGTTCTGGGCGGTGACCAGGTTGCCGGAGACGTCGCGATAGGGATACACGTAGAGCCGCAGGTCGTTTTTGAAGAGCCGGCCGAACGATTCGAGGATGCCTCCCTCCAGGTCGGCGTAGTGCTTCTCGTTGAAGAGTTCCTTGAGGGTGGGGACGCCGATGGCGATGGCGACCCGCTTCTTGGTGTAGCGCCCCAGGAAGGCCGCCAGCGGATAGAAGTGCGAGTAGTTCGTGATCAGCACCGTCAGGCGCAGCGCGCCCAGCAGGTCCACCCGCGCCAGGAAATCCTTGTGATCCACTCTGCCGGTCGCCAACAGGTGGCGCAGCG
>JAKLEJ010000503.1 GCA_022711695.1 Verrucomicrobiota bacterium
CGGCGGTTCCGCGCCCGCACGCGCTGGATTCTTTCCTGTGTGTCCCTGGTGGCCTACGTGTTCACGAAGGTCAGCGTGACTGTCTATGCCGGCGCGATCGTCTTCCAGGCCCTGCTGCCGGACACGTTCGGCTCGCCCCAGAACGCTTTTTGGATCGGCGCCTTTTCCACCGTGATCATCACCGGCGTCTATACCGTTTTTGGCGGCATGCGGGCCATCATGTCCACGGCCACGCCCCAGGCCATCATCATTCTGCTGGGCTCGTTCATCATTACGGGCATCGGCTTGTCCAAGCTGGGTGGCGGCGCCGGAATCGGCGCCGGTTGGGGGGAATTGGTCAGCCAGTGCAAGGCCAACTCCAGCAACTTCGCGCTTTGGCGCCCCTTGTCCGACCCGGGCTTTCCCTGGCTGGGCATTCTGATCGCCTCGCCCATTGTCGGTCTCTGGTATTGGTGCACGGACCAGTACATTGTCCAGCGCGCCCTCTCGGCGAAGGACCTGGCCACGGCTCGCCGCGGCTCGCTCTTCGGCGGCTTGCTCAAGGTCTGGCCGGTCCTCATCTTCCTGATCCCGGGCATGATCGGCTGGGCACTGCACCAGAAGGGCATCCTGCAACTGCCCCCCAAACTGATGGGCGGCCAGGTGGTGGCGCCGATCGACGGCGACCAGGTCTTCCCCACGCTCGTCAAACTGCTCCTGCCCGCCGGCATCCGCGGCCTGATCGTTGCCTGCCTGCTGGCCGCGCTGATGAGTTCGCTCGCCTCGCTCTTCAACTCCAGCGCCTCGCTCTTCACGGTCGATATCTACGAGAAGATCCGGCCGGGCCAATCCGAGAAACATCTCCTGACAGTTGGCCGCATCGCCACCGCCACCGTGGTGATTCTGGGCATGGTCTGGATTCCGGTCATGGCCAAGGTCTCCGGGGGCGGCCTCTACCAATATTTGCAGAGTGTGCAGGGCTATCTCGCTCCCCCGATCACAGCGGTCTTCTTCCTTGGCCTGTTTTGGAAGCGCATCAACTCCGTCGGCGCCACCTGGGGCCTGGCCGGAGGTTTCGTGCTCGGCATGATCAAGCTCACCATTCAGGCCTTTTTCGGCAAAGGCAAGATCGAGAATCCGGCCCTGCTGGCCGCGATCGGCGACTTCAACTTCCTCTACGCCACGGGCATTCTCTTCGCCGCCAGCGCCGTCATCATCGTCCTGGCGTCGCTCTTGACCCCTCCGCCCCCTGAGGAGAAAATCAAGGGCCTCACCTATGGTTCCATCCATCAGGAGGCGGCGGAAGAAATCCGCAAGAGCTGGGATTTGGGCAACAAGGTCATGGTCGGGCTCATCCTGGTGGCCGTGCTGGGCATGTATCTCTACTTCTCCTTCTGGCTGAGGTAGGGGGAAGGATGGCCGACGCGACAGCCCCGGGCAACCGGGGCTTTCTTTCTCCCCGCCCTGCTGTTACGCTGCCGCCATGCAGTCCTCTCGCATTGAGGCGGTCCTGGGCGACATCACCGCGCAGGTGGTGGATGCGATCGTCAACGCGGCCAACACCACCCTGCTTGGTGGCGGGGGCGTGGACGGCGCCATTCATCGCGCCGCCGGCCCCGGGCTTCTCGCGGAGTGCCGCACCCTGGGCGGTTGCGCCACCGGCGACGCCCGCATCACGAAGGGTTACTGTTTGCCCGCCAAATGGGTGATCCACACCCCGGGACCGGTCTGGAACGGCGGCGGCCACAACGAAGCGGAGCTCCTGGCCAACTGCTACCGAAACTCGCTGGCCCTGGCCGCCCGCCAGGGCGCCCGCAGCATCGCCTTCCCCGCCATCAGCACCGGTGTGTACGGCTACCCCTTCGAACCTGCCACCCGAATCGCCGTCCGCGAAGTCCGCGCGTTTCTCGAATGCGACTCAACCGTCAAACGGGCGATCTTCGTCTGCTTCGACCGCGCGACCCTGGCCTGTTACCGCGGCGTGCTGGCCCAGACGGACTCGATCGCCGGTTGATAGACAGAAACCCCGCATGACTTTTCGCCATTCCCGCCGCCGTTTCCTGGCAGCCGCCGCTTGCGGGTTGGCGGCCCCCGGCCTTTCCTCACTCGCGCTCGCCCGGGCCGAGGACGAACATCCCATGGTCCCCTTTGACCGGGAGATCGAGACCTACATGAAGGCCCGGGGCACTCCGGGCGGCGCGCTGGCCCTGGTGCGGCACTCCCGCCTCATCTACACCCGGGGCTACGGCTGGGCCGACCGCGACGCCCAGACGCCCGCGGGCCCGGAGACCCTCTTCCGCATCGCCAGCATCTCCAAGCCCTTCACGGCCGTGGCTGTGCTGCGCTTGGCACAGGAGGGACGGCTCAGCCTGGACGACAGGGTCTTTGGCGAAAATGGCCTCCTGGGTCCAAAGCTGGACGGCCAACCGCAGGACCTCCGCCTCAACGACATCACCCTTCGCCAGTTGCTCCAGCACACCGCCGGGTGGAATCGCGACCGCAGCGGCGATCCCATGTTCCGCTGGAAGACGATCGCCAAAGCGCTGAAGCTCTCCGTCGCGCCCGAGCCCTGGCCAATCATCCGCTACATGCACGGTCAACCGCTCGACATCGACCCGGGCCAGGCTTACGCCTACTCGAACTTCGGCTACTGCGTCCTGGGTCGGGTCATCGAGCGGGTCACAGGGGAGCCTTATGAGCCGCACGTGCAACGACACGTGCTCGCCCCGATGGGCATCCGCCGCATGCGAATCGGCGAGACCTTACGTTCCAGCGAGGGTGAAAGCCACTATTACACTCGCAACGACACCAAGGCCCCCAGTGTCTTCCCGGAAGTCCCCGAGCCCACCCCCGAGCCCTATGGCGGGTTCTCGATGCGCGTCATGGACGCCCACGGCGGCTGGGTGGCCTCCGCTGTGGACCTGGCCCGCTTCGCCGCCGCCCTCGACGATCCTGCCCGCTGCCCCGTCCTTTCCGAACAGAGCCTCCGCGCGATGCGGACCCCGCCGCCGCCGCCCGCCTGGCGCGACCAGCGCGGCGCCTTGCAGGACGCCTTCTACGGGTGCGGCTGGATGGTGCGGCCCGCGGGGCCAAACGGCAAAGCCAATACCTGGCACGCCGGCAGCCTGCCTG
>JAKLEJ010000504.1 GCA_022711695.1 Verrucomicrobiota bacterium
GAAGATGGCGCCCACCGTGCGCAGCGCCAGGGTTCGATTCGCGCCCACGTCGATGCCGCCCACATGGATGCTTCCCGAGTCGGGCCAGACCTGCCCCAGCACCATCCCGATCACCGTGCTCTTGCCGGCCCCGTTGTGGCCCAGCAGACCGTAAATCTCGCGGGCGGGCACTTCCAGCGACAGGTTGTCCACCGCCAGGCGGCCGCCGAATCTCTTGGTCAGTCCTGAAAGCGCGATCATCGTCTGGATCACTTCGTTCCCGGCAACTCCAGCAGGTTCCGGATGTGGCCGTCGGCGTAAAGAAAATTCAGTTCCTTGCCCGCTCCGCGGGCCTGGTGGAACTTCTCCTTGTCGAACGCCAGCGGAATCTGATGCGGACTGAACGGCAGGCTCATGATCGACAGCCGGTCGGCCGGTTGGCCGTTGACAAGCGAGTTCCACGAATAGCTCGAGCCGGTTTGTTCAAAGAGGTCCTTTCGGTCCGAGGGGCACCGCAGCACTTGGGCCGAGCCCAGATGATTGGAAAGCACCACGTCGATCGTGTTGGTGCGCGCGGCGGCGCCGTTCGTGCCCAGCAAGGCGTCGTAGATCACCGGCATCTTGTTGTCGTTCTCGTCCACGTAAATCTGCAGCGCCAGGCCCACCTGGTGCAGATTCGAGAGGCAGGCCGCGCCGCGGCCCTGCTCGCGCGCCCGCCCCAGCACCGGCAGCAGCAGTCCGGCCAGCAGGGCGATGATGGCGATCGTCACCAGCAGCTCGATCAAGGTGAACGCTCTCCCGCTCTCGCCGGGCGCCAGCGCTGCCAATCCGTCGCCTCCCCCTGGCTTCCGGCCCGCTTTCATGGATGGAACAGCCGGCCTCCCTCCATGGCGCGCTGGATTTCCTCGAGGAGCGGCGCCACCTCCGCTTTGGTTTGAGCCGAGCTTTCCTTGTAGAAGGTCTTCAGCCCCAGCGTCAGGATCTGCTTCTGCAACTCCGGGCTGACCTCTGGAGGACGATTGGTGGTTCCTTCCGGCTCGTCAAAGCCGCCCCGCCCCTCTTTCAGGCGGCCCATCGCCCGCTCGATGGCCCGCTTGCGCCGATCCTCCGGCAGTTGCTCGAAGGAGCTCAGCATCTGCTTGAAGCCGGTCGGCATGGTGGCTTCGATGAACTCGCCCTTCTCCTGCTCGGTCATCTGCTCGAAGAGCCGGCCCGGCCGGCCATTGCCCGCGCGCACGCGACGCCGTTCCTCGGCCGGGAGCCGGTTGAGCTTGTCGGCCAGCTCCCGGAGGGCCCGGGCGCGCTCCTCGCCCTTGAGCCGGCTCAGGTCGAGCTTGTCCGCGTAGGCGGCGAACTTCTGCGCCGTCATCTTCGTGCCGCCCACCAGCCGATGGCCGGCCCAGGCTAGCAGCCAGATGCCTGCCAGCGCCGCCGCTGCCATCGCCAGCGAGCGATAACGGGGAGCAATCATCGGCTCGACCCCCTCGCGTGGCCGTTGACTGGACCGTCTGGATGCGCGGAATTCATATGTCTCGATTGATGAGGCAAAAAGGCCCCGCCCATTTCAAGCTAATTACGGCCGCGATGGCCGGCAGGTTACGCGAAAATGGGCGGCTGGAGCAGCCGCCCCAAAGACGGTGGAAGGCCAGGGGCGCCCTCTTCAGGCGGTGTCTTGCCCGCAGCGCGGCCCGGCGCCCGCAGGGGTCGCGTTCAATACTCGCGGTTCTTGTTCTTGCCCGGCTGGGGCACGGGGTACTTGCCGTCAGCCCCGAGCTTGAGGGGCGCCGGGCCGTCCACCGTCAGCTTGTCGGCATCGGGGGCAAACTCGTGCTCGCAGTTGAGGATGTCGTCGTAGGTGACGATCTGTCCGGTGTGGGCGGCCATGCGGCCCATCGAGGTCACCATGCTGGCGATGGCTCCGCGCTTGGCCTCGTTGTAGGGTTTGTTCTCGCGGATGGCCGCGATGAGGTCGTCCCACTCGAGCTGGTAGGGATTGGGCTCGGGCTGCGGGAAGGCCCAGATCATGTTTTCGCGCGTGATGTTGTGTCCCTTGAACAGGCGCACCCGGCCTGGCGTGTGCGACGAGGTCGAGATCACCGCCGAGCCTTTGGTTCCATGCGCGTAGCTGGCAAACTCGCTGTGGCAGCCCGTCTGCGAGCGTCCGTTGAAGGTCAGCTTGGTGCCGTCCTCGAAGGTGTATTCCACGTAGTAATTGTCGAAGTTCTGGTCGAGGGAGTTGCCGCGAAAATGGCGGCCGCCGGTGGCGTGGGCCTTGACCGGCCATGCGTTCTTCATCCAGCAGCATTCGTCGATCTGGTGGATGTTGAAATCGCTGAAGAGCCCGCCGCCTGACCACAGGAACGCGTGAAAGCTGCGGGTCTGGTAAAGGGTCTCGCTGAGGCTTTCGGGCTTGGGGCCGGCGGTCCCGGCCACCCCGCCGATCCGGTAGGCGCGCAGCAGCACCAGGTCCCCGATCTGGCCGTCCTGGATCCGCTGATGCAGCTCCTGGCGTCCCTTGCAGTGGCGCACCATCAGCCCCACGCCCACCTTCAGGTTCTTCTTGTCGGCCTCCTCGGCCAGTTGAATCATGCGGCGGGTGGTCGGGCCATCCACCGTGACCGGCTTTTCCATGAACACGTTCAGCCCCTTGGCGATCGCGTAGGTGAAATGCACCCAGCGGAACGCCGGCGGGGTGGCGAAAATGGCCACATCCCCCGGCCGCAGGCAATCCATGGCCTTCTTGTAGGCGTCGAATCCCAGGAAGCGACGCTCCGGGGGCACATCGAACTGGTCGGCTGGCCGCTTGCTCAGGCTCTCGAGGCTGCGGTTGAGTTTGTTCTCGAAGACATCCGCCATCGCCACCAGCTTGATCGGCCCGCTCTTGGTCGAGAGCGCCTGCGACGCCGCCCCGCTCCCGCGTCCGCCGCACCCGATCAGGGCCACCTGGATGAGATCGCTTCCGGCGGCATGGACGCTCGGGACAGCCAGGCCGGCCAGGGTGGACACGGCCGCCAGACGGCCGGTGGTCTTGAGGAATTCGCGACGCGAAGTCAGAGGGGTCAGGTTTGAGTTCATAGGCTGCAATTGCAGACGAAAGGAGGCGCCCCGCCATTCAACGAATCTCGCCG
>JAKLEJ010000505.1 GCA_022711695.1 Verrucomicrobiota bacterium
CCGAACGGCCCTATCATCCCGCCTACACACACAGCGTGTTCCGCGGCTGGTATGACTTCGGCTCCGGAGCCCTGGGAGATATGGGACATTACAGCTTCCATCAAATCTTCGAGATGCTTCAACTGGGCTCGCCGAGCGCCGTCGAAGCCAGCCGCAGCCAGTATTGGAAGATCGAAGGCAGCTCCTGGCGCAAGCAGAGCAATCGGTTCGCTTACCCCCAGGCCTCGCTGATTCGCTGGGAGTTCCCCGCCCGGGGCGGGCTGCCGGCGGCGAGTCTCCACTGGTATGACGGGGGCTTGAGGCCCAGCCACCTCAGAGAATTGGAGGCGGACGGCGAGGACATGCCTGAAGAGGGGATGCTGCTGGTGGGCGAGCGCGGGCAAATCCTGGCAGGGTTCACCGGCGACAATCCTCGGCTCATTCCCAAGGCCCGCATGCAGGAGTTTAAGCAGCCGCCCCGCACCTTGCCACGCCCCATCGGCGAACTGGAGCAGTTCATCCGGGCCTGCCGCGGCGGCCAGCCCTCGGATTCCAGCTTCGAGAAGGCCTACCCGTTTGCGGAGACCATCCTCCTGGGAACCATCGCGCTTCGGGTGAACAAGAAACTGCGCTGGGACACCGCCAAAGGGGAATTCGCAAACTCGAAGGAGGCCAACGCTCTGAGGACCCGGAAGAACCGGCCGGGTTGGGAAGTGTGAGGCCGCGTATGACGAAGAGACCGGCTCTGCTCTTCCGCCTCCTGCTCGCCCTGGCGTCCGCCGGGTCCTGCCTGGGGGCGGGGCAATATTGGCAGGTCATCTACCCGCCCTCGACCACGCCCGGCGAATTGTCGCTGGGCGTGACTTACACCCTGTGGATTCCCGAGGGGCCGAAGACGCTGCGCGGGGTCATCGTGCACCAGCACGGCTGCGGCAAAGGCGCCTGCGAAGGAGGGGCTACGGCGGCGCACGATTTGCACTGGCAGGCCCTGGCCCGGAAGTGGGACTGCGCGCTGCTGGGGCCGTTCTATCATCAGGACGACCGGGACGCCTGCACCCGGTGGTGCGATCCGACGCAAGGCTCGGCGCAAACGTTTTTGCGCGCCTTGAGCGATTTCGCCGCGCACTCGGGTCACCCGGAGATCGAGCGAGTCCCTTGGTGTCTGTGGGGGCATTCGGGCGGAGGGGTATGGGCCAGCGGCATGCAACTGCTGCATCCGGAACGGATCGTGGCGGTCTGGCTGCGCTCGGGCTCGGTCTATATGCGGCTGGGCCAGACTAACGACGTCCCCATCCACATCCCTGACGCCGCCTGCGGCGTTCCGGTGATGTGCAACCCGGGAACAAAGGAACAGGGGCATTCGCAGTTCAACCGCGCCTGGACTGGCACGCTGGAGATGTTCCGCGTGTTGCGCGCCCGCAACGCGCCCGTCGGGTTCGCGCCCGATCCGCGCACCAGCCACGAATGCGGCGACTCGCGCTACCTGGCCATCCCCTTTTTCGACGCCTTCCTGGACTTGCGGCTGCCGGGCAAACGCGGCAGCGGCAGCCTTCGGCCGATCGATCCGCAACGAGGCTGGCTGGCGCCCTTGCCTGGGCAAAACGCCGAACCCGCCTCGAGGTTTCACGGCCACCGGCTCGAAGCGGTCTGGCTGCCCAACAAGCGGGTAGCGGAGGCCTGGACCCAGTACGTGACCACGGGGGCAACCACCGACCGCACTCCCCCACCCCGCCCTTTCAACGCGCGCGTCCAGACGGCCTCCAACCAGGCGGTCGAGCTGACTTGGGAAGCAGACGCCGACCTGGAGAGCGGGCTGGCGGGATTCGTCATCCTGCGCGACGGCCGGGAGCTGGCCCGCCTGCCCGAGAAACCGGCGGGACGTTTTGGACGTCCGTTGTTCCAGGCCATGTCCTACCACGATACTCCGGAAAAGCCCCTGCCGCTCATGCGCTACATCGACGCGACGCCTGAAGGCGGCGTGCGGCATCGCTACGAGGTGGTGGCGGTGAACAGTGTCGGACTGCAAAGCCGGCCCGCCCGGGCCAGATGAGGCGCCTGGGCGCGAAGGACGGCTCCTATTGGTCCCGGTGCCCCTCGGCGGAGTCGGTTTGTGGTCGGAACACCTTGTCCGGCTTTCCGATGGCGCGCGCCAGCGCCGAGGGCGTGACGCCAACGGGGCCCCGGATCAGCTCGGGCACGTTAAAAGTGTTCAGGCAGGCCTCGTAGAAAGCCGGGTCCTCCTGAGGCAGAACGAACGGCTTGCTGAAACGGCCGTCCGGGTTCACGTGACTGAAATGCGGCCGGGCAAACAGGCCGTCGATCCGCTTGCTGCTGAAGACGACCCAGCGGCTGTTGCTCGACCAGCCGTGCCAGGAATCGGCTTGATCGCTGTTCAGTTCGGCCCGGCGGCGTCGGCGGCTCTGCAAGTCCATGACGTGGAGGTCGCTGGAGGGCTGGTAAACGGGGAAATTGCCATAGTTGCTGAGGCAGAACAGCAGCCACCGGCCATCCGGCGACACGCGGGGCTGGGTGGCGCTCAAGCCGGTTTCCGCAGCAGAGACCAGGACCTCGGGCGCGCCCCACTGGTTGCGGTCGAGATCGAAGGCCGCGCGCGCCAGGTCGTAGCGCACCCGCCGATAGTCGTTCAACGGCAGCTTGGGCGCGCTGGAAAAATAGAGGAACCGGCCGTCGGGCGACCAGGCCGGCCAGGTCTCGTTGCGCTCCGCCTGCCCGATGGCCGGCGGCATCTCGGCCAGGCCCTCGTCCACCCGAAAGAGCCCGAGGTTCGAGTCCGCGTCGAACACATCGCGGGTTTCGCCCACCGTGTGGAAGAACATCGAGAGCTTGTTAGCCGAATAGGCCAGGGCGCGTCCGCTGGGATGCCAGGCCAGATAGCCCAGAGTCTTGTCCACACGGGCGATCTGGTTGGAGCGCACCAGGAGCATCGGGTGGAAATTGGTTTCGGTGCGGATGTTCAGGGCAAAGTGCGCCGGTTGGTTTGCGAGGAAGGTGTGGCAGTTCAGGCATCCGCCCCCAAACGCGTGGTTTTGCAGAATGGGCGTTTCGGCGAACGACTCGAGGTGACGCTGGTAAATGCCGACGTTGACATAGGCGTTGTAGAG
>JAKLEJ010000506.1 GCA_022711695.1 Verrucomicrobiota bacterium
CGGCTACCTGATCGGGGGGCTGCTGCTGATCAACCTGGTGACCTCGCTGGCGGCGCGCCTGGGCCAGGTGCGCGGCAAGGTGGGGCTGCTGCTGGCCCATGTGGGGGTAATCCTCCTGCTGCTGGGTCAGTTTGCCACGGACCTTCTCTCGGTGGAATCGCACATGCGGATCAAGGAAGGCCAGGCCATGAATTACTCGGAATCCGGCAGCGAGACCGAGCTGGCCATCATCGACACCAGCAGCCCCGAGGCCGACGAGGTTTACCCGATCGGCGAGCGGCTGCTGGCCCGGCAGAGCCGGATCGACGTTCCCGGCCTTCCCTTCGCGGTGTTGGTCAAGAAGTATTACCCGAACTCGCGCGTGCAGAACCGGGCCGGGGAAGCGGCCAGCCAGCCGCCCGCCGCCACCCATGGGTTTGGCGCGCAGCTTGTGCTGCAGCCGGCGCCCCCGGTAGTCCGCATGGACGCCCGCAATCTGCCCGCGGCCGTCCTCGAGCTGGCGACCCCGGAAGGGCCGCTGGGGACCTACGCGGTGGCGCTGGTGATCGACGAGCCCCAGGAGGTCAAGGTGAAGGACAAGACCTACACCCTCCAGCTTCGGTCCACCCGCTACTACAAACCCTACTCGATCAGCCTGCTGAAGTTCTCGCACGACAAATACCAGGGCACCGAGATTCCAAAGAACTTCTCGAGCCGGGTGCGCCTGCACCGGCCGGACACGGGCGAAGAGCGCGAGGCCCTCATCTACATGAACAATCCGCTGCGCTACGCCGGGGAAACCTATTACCAGTCCGGCTACGACGAGCGGGACCCGAGCGTGACCATCCTGCAGGTGGTGCGCAACCCGAGCTGGCTCACTCCGTATCTGTCCTGCCTGCTGGTCGGGCTGGGGCTGCTCATTCAATTCGGCTCGCATCTGGCCGACTTTGCCAAACAGCGGAGGAACGCATGAAGAAGCGATTGTTGAGCCTCGTTCCCTGGGCGCTGGCGGCGGTCTTTGCCGCGGAGATCGTGGCCATCCTGCTGCCGAAAAAGGAGGGGCGCTTTCACCTCCAGGAGTTCGGGCGCACCCCCGTGCTGCTGAACGGGCGCCTCCAGCCGATCGATTCGGTGGGGCGCAACGCCCTGCTGCAAATCCGCGGCACGGCCGCCGTTCCCCTCGAGGAGAAGAAATCCTACGAATTCTGGAAGCACCCCAAGAAGCTCAAGGCGGCGGAGTGGATGCTCGAGGCGATGGTCCGCCCGGAGCTGGCGGACACGCGGCCGGTGTTTCTCATTCATCACCCGGACCTGATCAACGAGCTGGATTTGCGCGGCAAGGGCCGTGAGAAGTCGGGCTTGTTCTACTTCTCCTTCAACGAGCTGACCAACAGCCTGGACACGATCGAAAAGGAGGGCCGGCAGGTGCAGGGCGTCGAATCGCAGAACCGCACCGCCTACCAGAAACAGGTGGCCAAGCTGCATAACGCCCTGATCCTCTACCGGCGCGTCAAGAACTCGCTCCAGCCGGAGACCACCCGCGATTTTGCGGCGGAGCTGGCCGCGTTCACCAACTCGATCCCGGCCGGCGTCGCCGCCGTCAGGGCGCGCGAAGCCGGGTTGGAGCACGACAAGGCGGCGTTCACGCGGTTCGCCCAGTTCCTGGGTCCGTACGACCAGATGGCGCGGCTGGGCTATCCCTTGCTGATTCCGCCCTCGCCGCCGGATCGGAAAGCCGAGCAGTGGCAGACGATGGGCCAGGCGCTCTTCGAAGCCGGCGTCCACGGCGCGCCGTTGTCCCCGGCGGTGGGTTGGTACGCCACCATGGCCAGCGCGTTTGCCCAGGACAAGTCGGAATCCTTCAACGAGGCGCTCGGGCAATACCGGCAATGGCTGGCGGAGCGACTGCCGTCCGCCTTCAGCAAGGGCCGCCAGGAGTACTTCTTCAACAATCTGCAGGCGTTTCTGCACTGCATGATCATTTATCTGTGCGCTTTCCTGCTGGCCGCGGGCGCCATGTTCACCGTGGCGGTCTGGCCCCACGGCGCCGAAGCCCTCCGGCGCTCCGCCTTCTACCTGGTGGTGCTGGGATGCGTCGTTCACACGGCGGGGCTGATCTTCCGCATGTGGCTCGAGCGGCGCCCCCCGGTCACCAATCTCTACTCCTCGGCGGTGGCCATCGGCTGGATGTCCGTGGTGCTGGGCATCTTCCTGGAGCGCTTCTACCGCGTGGGCATCGGCGCCGCCGCCGCCTCGCTGGTGGGCTTCATCACTCTGATCATCGCGCACAACCTGGCGCTGGGCGGCGACACCATGGAAATGCTCCGGGCCGTGCTCGACACCAATTTCTGGCTGGCCACCCATGTCGTCACCATCACCCTCGGGTATGCGGCCAACTTCGTGGCCGGCCTGCTCGGAATCCTCTACATCCTGCTGGGGGTGTTCACGCCGCTGTTGTCGTTCAAGGTCGGCCCCGCCGGCGTCCAACCCGCCGGCCCGGGCGCGAGCGGCTCGAACGGCGGCGCCAGCCCGGACCTCGGCCAGGCGTTGACCCGGATGGTCTATGGCATCATTTGCTTTGCCATGCTGTTCAGTTTCGTCGGCACGGTGCTGGGGGGCATCTGGGCGGATCAATCCTGGGGCCGGTTCTGGGGATGGGATCCCAAGGAGAACGGCGCGCTGATCATTGTGCTGTGGAACGCCCTGATTCTCCATGCCCGGTGGGATGGCCAAATCCGCGAGCGCGGGCTGATGAACCTTGCGATCTTCGGAAATATCGTCACGGCCTTCTCCTGGTTTGGCGTCAATATGCTCGGCATCGGCCTGCACTCCTACGGGTTCATGGACGCCGCCTTCAAGTGGCTGAGCCTCTTCTTTGTCAGCCAGGTCGTTCTGATCGGCCTGGGCTGCCTGCCTTTTCAGTTTTGGCGAAGCCGTCGCAGCGAGGCGGCAGGTCCGCCTGCCGCCTGAGGCCCCCGGACCCTGGCCGCGCGGTTCTCCATGAGCGCCTCCCGCCTCATCGTCCTCACCGGCGCCACGCGCGGGCTCGGACGCGCGCTTGCGCGGGAGTTCATCCGCCTGGGCCAGACGGTCGCGGGGTGCGGACGATCCAGATCGGA
>JAKLEJ010000507.1 GCA_022711695.1 Verrucomicrobiota bacterium
CCGACGCCGGCGCGACGCTCGAGGTCGAGTGGCACCCGGCGCGGCAGGTCTGCGAGGCCTGCGGCCCGCGCGAGCACGAGCCGGGCGACTGGCTGCGCATCTGCCCGGACTGCGGCCGGCCGCTGCGCATCGAGGGCGGCAACGAGCTGGACGTGCTGGACCTCACCTACACGCCCGACGGACAGGAGGCGGTCAAGTGACCCAGGTGGACGTGCGGCAGAGGATCCTGGCCGACAACGCGGCGGCGGCCGCGGCGCTGCGCGGGCGCTTCGACGGCTCGCGCACGCTGGTGATGAACCTGATCTCCTCGCCGGGCTCGGGCAAGACCACCTTTATCCGCGAGAGCGTGCGGCGACTCGAGCCTGAACTCAAGACGGGCGTAATCGTCGGCGACCTGGCGACGGACAATGACGCGCGGCGTTTGCGCGAATCGGGGGCGCCTGTGGTGCAGGTCACCACGGGCACCGTCTGCCATCTCGAAGCGGAAATGGTGGGCCGGGCCGCGCAACAGCTCGACCTGCACGGCCTGAGCGTGCTCATCATCGAGAACGTCGGCAACCTGGTCTGCCCGGCCTCCTACGACCTTGGCGAGGACTTGCGCATCGTGCTGCTGTCGGTTACCGAGGGCGAAGACAAGCCGCTGAAGTATCCGCCCATGTTTCAATCGGCGGACGTGGTCATCGTCAGCAAGATAGACCTGGCCGCAGCCTGCGGTTACGACCGCGCCGCGGCGCTGGCCAACATCCGGCGGATGTCTCCGCGGGCGCGGGTGTTTGAAACCTCCGCTAAAACCGGCGAGGGGCTGGACGCCTGGCGCGAGTTCCTCCTTGTGCAGCGGCAGGCGCGAAGATCGCTTGATCCCTTGAGCTAAGCACCCGGCGGCTTGCCCGGCCCGCCGGAAATCGCGAGGCCTGTGCTGTACTGTCAGAGGCCCTGGCCCGAATATTGCATGCCCCGCACCAAACCCCAACAGGCCGGCGCGCGGGCATCCTGCCCGCTTAGGTCGTTCGGACCGTGTAAGCGGGCAAGATGCCCGCGCACCGGCTTTGCCGCCATCAAACGTCCGGGCCAGACGGCTGCGCAGGTTCCTGCGTTTCCTGGTTGAAATCGGCCGCGGATCGTGTTCTCTGATCTCATGCAACTGTCGCCCCGCCTCCGCCTCGCCTGCGTTGTGCTCGCCTGCGGGTTGGTTTACCCTCCCGCCATGTCATCTGAAACGCCCGCCACAGACGGTGCCATGCTGGTTTATATCGGCACCTATACCGGCGCGAAGAGCAAAGGCATTTACGTGTCCCGCTTCAATTCCATGACCGGAGAGCTGACGGCGCCGGAGCTGGCGGCGGCAACCCCCAGCCCCAGCTTTCTGGCGGTCCACCCGAATCGGCGTTTACTCTATGCGGTCGGGGAAACGAGCGAGCCGCGGGGCAAGGGCGGCGGCACGGTCAGCGCGTTCAGAATTGACGCCAGGAGCGGCCATCTGACCTTGCTCAACCAGGCGTCCTCCGGCGGGGCCGGGCCATGTCACCTGGCGGTGGCCGGAGCAGGGAAATGCCTGCTGGTGGCCAATTACGGCAGCGGGAGCATTGCGGCGCTGCCGATTCAAGCCACGGGCGCGTTGGCCGAGCCCGGCACGGTCGTTCAGCACCGGGGTTCGAGCGTGAACCCGCGGCGCCAGGCCGGTCCGCATGCACACTTCATCACCGCGGATCCAGACAATCGCTTTGCCCTCGTGTGTGACCTTGGGCTTGACCAGGTGCTGGTGTACCGGCTGGACCCGGCCAAAGCCGGGCTTGTGGCGAATGACCCGCCCTTTGCGGCCGTCAAGCCGGGCGCCGGCCCAAGGCACCTGGCTTTTCATCCTTCGGGCCGCTTCGTTTTTCTGATCAACGAGTTGGACTCCACGCTGACGGTGTTTGCCTATGACAAGACCCGCGGCACGTTGGACAACCTGCAGACCGTTTCGACGCTGCCGGAGTCATTCACAGGCCAGAGCACCTGCGCCGAAGTCCAGGTGCACCCCTCCGGACGATTCGTCTATGGCTCGAATCGCGGCGACGATAGCATCGCCGTGTTCGGCTTCGACGCGAGAAAGGGCAAGCTGACCCTGGTGGAACACCGGCCCACCCAGGGCAAGACGCCCCGGCATTTTGCTTTTGACCCGACCGGCAGATGGTTGCTGGCGGGAAATCAGGGGTCGGACAATGTGGTCGTATTCCGGGTTGACGCCAAGGCCGGCCGCCTGCGCGGCACCGGACACACTGCAATGGTTGGCGCGCCCGTGTGCGCGGTGTTTGTGCCGGGGATGCAGCCGGAACCCTGACCGGCGTACTCAACCGGACGCGCTGCGCCTGTCCAAAGGCCGTGCCTGGACTGCATGCTGCGGCGCAGGCAACGGGGAGGGGCAAACGGCTGTTCTACTTGTTCTTGAAGAGACCGCCCACCCCTTTGGTGACTTTCTGGAGGGCATTGCTGGCCACATTTCCCGAGTCCTTTACCACGGAGACAGCCCCCTTCCCAATATCCGCCACCGCGCCGGAAGCCGCTTCGATGGTGCTCTTTTCGATTGCCGCGATCACTTTCTCCACCAGTTCCGCCGGAGTGATGCCGCCAGTGCCCGTGCCCAAATCCCGAAGGTGAATGTCCGGCAGCGGCACTGCAGCCTCGCCGCCGCCCAGCGGAGTGTTCGCCCTGACATGAATCTTGCCCTCGGTGATGCTGAATTCATTCACCTGGAGCTTCTTGGCCGGCTTGGCCTCCTTGGGCGAGGACGGCGCCTGCTGGCCGCCGCCCAGGGCCGCCTGAAGGTTTGCCTTGATCGTGCTAAGATTGTTACGCTTCAGGTCGGTCTCGTAGGTGATCTCAGGTCCCTGAAGCTTGATGGCATGGATGACAATCTTGTCCGAAAGGAGTGAGGTGGGCTTGAGAGAGAGGTGGGCGGCCCCGACGCTGATGGCCGAGGGCGTCTTGAAGCCTTCGGGGTTGCCGAGCACCAGGCCCTTGATAGAGCCCGAGCCGGAGAGCGGAGACAGGCTTACCGACTTAACGTTGACAGGTGCTTTGGTCAGCTTCGGCCCAAGCGTTTCCATCCCGCC
>JAKLEJ010000508.1 GCA_022711695.1 Verrucomicrobiota bacterium
CGCCGGGCTGTGTCCCACGAGAATGATCGCGGCGACCACGGCGATGAATCCCTGGGTGGCCCAATCGACGAACCTGTAGCCTTGGAAGCTCACGCGTTAGAGCCAGCCTTCCCGGCGGTACCAGGCTGCGGTCTCGCCCAGGCCCGCCTGGAGAGAGGTGCCACACTGAACGCCCAGCTCGGCTTGGATGCGCCCCGGGTCACAGACCCAGCCCGCGGCTCGAAGCTCGGCGTATTTCTGCGTTCCCAGCACGCTCGGCCGGCCGGTCAGCCGGCCCAGGCCCTCCTGGAACAGGCAAAGCGGCCAGGCCAGCGCCACCGGCGCCGGCAGGCCGATGGACCAGGTGGCCATTTGCCGGGCAACAGCCCGGCCCATCGTGTCGGGCGTGACGATCTCGGGCGAGCCCAGGAAATAGGTCTTGCCGTCGGCGGCCGGGTGAGTGGCCGCCGCCACCACTCCGGCGGCCAGGTCGCGCACATAGGCCAGGCTGAACGCGCGGAGACCGCCCAGGGGCTTGAAGTGCAGGTGAAAGCGCGCCGCCTTGAAGACCCGCAGGAACTCGACATCCCGCGGCCCGTAAACGGCGGGCGGCCGCAGCAGGACGTAGGGAACGCGGCAGTGTTCGGCGATCTCGCGCTCGCCGGCGAGCTTGCTGCGGCCGTAGGCGGAGACGGGCCGGGGCGGATCCTCCTCCCGCGCGGGTTTCTCTGGCGGGGCCGGCCCGGCTGCCGCCAGGCTCGAGACATGGACCAGCCTTTGGATTCGGCCGCCAAACGCGTTCACCGCTTCCACCAGGCGGCGGACGCCGGCCTGGTTGACGCGGAGAAAATCCTCTTCTTTCAGAGCCTTGGTGATGCCGGCGCAGTGAATGACATGCGTCACCCCGTGCAGGGCGTCGCGCAGGCTGTCCGCGTCGTCGATCGAGCCCGCCCGAACCTCGGCGCGCGGGAGGTGGGAATGGATGAAGCGGGTGCTGCTGCCCTGGCGCAGAAGGATCGCGGTCTCGATCTCCTGGGAAACCAGGCGATCGAGAACGTGGCTGCCAACGAACCCGCTGGCTCCTGTAAGCAGAACCTTCATCGGCGGTGCGGCGGGCGCCGCGCGAACCGCAGGGTTCCAGCAGGACGCCGTCGGATCGGGCGGTTAAAGGATGCCCAGTTCCCTGCCAACCTTCCCCAGTTTCTCCAGCGCAAAGTCGATCTGCGCGTCGGTGTGCGTGGCCATGAGGCTGATGCGAATGAGCTCGTGGCCCGGGGCCACCGCGGGAGAGACCACCGGGTTGACGAACACGCCTTCTTCCTCGAGCCGTTTGGTCATCTTGAACGCCCGGACCAGGTCGCGGCAATAGACCGGCAGGATGGGGGTTTCGGAGGCGCCCAAGTCGAACCCGAGCGACACCAGGCCCTCTTTCATGCGCCGGGTGTTGGTCCACAGCCGCTGGATGCGCTCCGGTTCGCTGAGCATGATCCGGACCGCCTCCATGACGGCGGCGGCGTTGGCCGGGCTCATGCTGGCGCTGAAGATCAGCGCCCGCGAGTTATGCTTCAGGTAGTCGATGGTGGCCGCGTCCGAGGCGATGAAGCCGCCCAGGCTGGCCAGCGACTTGCTGAAGGTGCCCATGATCAGGTGCACCTGGTCGGTCAGCCCGAAGTGGCTGGCCGTCCCGGCGCCCTTCTCGCCCAGCACGCCGATGGCGTGGGCGTCATCCACCATGACCGCCGCCCGATGCTGATGCGCCAGCCGGCACAGCTCCGGCAACTGGATGATGTCGCCTTCCATGCTGAACACGCCGTCCACCGCCACCAGCTTGCCGGCTTCCGGTTCGAGCTTCTGCAGCCGCCTCTCCAGCCCTTTCATGTCCCGGTGCGCGAACCGCACAAACTCGCCGAAGGACAGGTTGCAGCCGTCCACAATGCTGGCGTGGTTGCTCTTGTCCGCCAGGATGTAGTCGTTTCGGCCGACCAGGGCGCTGATGACGCCGAGATTGACCTGGAAGCCGGTGCTGTAGAGCAGGACCGCCTCCTTCTGCACCAGCCGGGCCAGGGTCTCCTCCAACTGCAGGTGGATCTCGAGGCTGCCATTGAGAAAGCGCGACCCCGCGCAGCCCGTCCCGAACTTATCGACCGCCGCTTTGGCGGCTTCCTTGATCCGCGGGTGGTTGGTCAGCCCCAGGTAGCTGTTCGAGCCCAGCATCAACACCTTCTTGCCGGCGATCGTCACCTCGGTGTCCTGCGCCGACGAGATGGTCCGAAAATAGGGATAAAGCCCCATCGCCCGCACTTGGGCGGCGCTGGTGTAGTTCCGGACCTTGTCGAAAAGGGGAATCGTCTCCGCGCCTGTCTTGGCCTTGGCCGCTTTGGCGCGGCGCGGCCCAGCGTGGACAGGGGTCTGGGCCGGCAGGGGATACGGCTTTGGCGCATTGCCATCGCAAACCAGCGTGGTCGTCTTATGTTGACTGATCATAGTGTTATACGAACTGGGTCGAGCCATCCGCGGGCCGCTCGCCGGGACAAAAACCTTCATCCAGGCGCCGACCCCAGCCCATCCCGTCACTCACCGTGCCGGGCCCCGCTCCGACGACCCACCAAAAAACAATCGTTTTTTGTTTACTTCCGTCTTCATTGACTTTGTAAGAGACGGTTCTAAAGGAAAGTGGCGCTTCTTGCCAACAGGAAACTATGGAGGAAGAGCCTCCGGGATAGTGGCAAACCCTTCTGCCTGTTGCGCGTCAACCGGTTATGTTCCTTGTGCCGCAGGATGGGAATTGACAGGCAAACCCTCCCAACGCTGCGAAGGCGCTGCGCTGCCAGGCAGGACCAGGGCGGGTCACCGACCCCTTGCCGCCTGGGAACTCGGGTCTGCGGCCTCCGAGCTTGCGGGGCCGTAGGTGAAGATCGCCGTTGCACGGGTCGAGGTGTCGGTCTTCAGTCGCACCCAATGCGCGCTATAGCTGTCCGGAAAGAGATGTCTCACGGTCTGTCCGGGAGGGACGGCGAAGCGCCCGTATTCGCTCCAGGCGTTGTCGCCGGCAACATCGACTTCCACCCGGAAGGTGACCGCCTGGGCGGAGTTGTGGGAGAGT
>JAKLEJ010000509.1 GCA_022711695.1 Verrucomicrobiota bacterium
GATCCGAGCCTGCGCGCCAAGCTCCAATTCGTGCGCAAGCAGGTCAGTGGCGATGGCAAGGCCTTGACCGGGTGGTGGCAATCCTGGATGAGGCTCTTCACCTTGAACGAAGGCGCGGTGCTGGCGGCGCTGACGTTGTGGGCCTGGTGCCTGCTGCTGGCGGCCGGCGAATGGCGGCCAGCGTGGAAAAGCCGTCTGCAGTCCGCCCAACGCGCCGCCGGGCTGCTCACGTTGATCCTGGCCGCCGGACTGGCTCTCTCGGCGCAAGCGCGATACGGGACCGCCTGGGCGGTGGTGGTGGCGCGGGAAGCCGTGGTGCGGTTTGGGCCGATCGACGAAGCGCAGACGTCCCATCCCCTGCCCGACGGGACCGAAGTGGAGGTGTTGGACACCAAAGATCAGTGGCGACAGGTGCGCGACGCCTCCGGACGAAGCGGCTGGGTCAAGCAGGACCAGATTCTCCTGCTCGCGCCGCCGGACAAACTCGGCAGAGCCGGGCGCTGACGGGAGGGCGGGTTAAGGCGAAGGCGGATTGCCGGAACGCAGGACGACGCTGACCGTGAAGAGGGCCATCATGGCGGCGCAGCAGGCCACCTTCCCGACCGAGCCCAGCACCATGCCGAGGACGGCGCCGGCCCCGGCCTTGCCGGCCTGCTTCCACTCGCGCCCCCCCCAGGCCTCCAGGAGCGTCGCACCCAGGAAAGGCCCGAGAATCAGACCGGGGAGGCTGAAGAAGAGGCCAATGATCGTCCCGAGGATGGCCCCCACCATCCCCCGCCAGGTGGCGCCCAGCTTGCGGGCGCCGAGGATCGACGCCAGGTAATCCATCAGGAGGGACAGCCCGGTGAGCGCCGCCAGAAGAATCAGCACCAGAAGGCTGGCGCCATGCTCGCCGAAAACCAGTCGATGAACGAGGGCGGCGGCCAGGACCAGCGGCGTGCTGGGGATGCCTGGCAGGACGCTGCCGATCAACCCGACCAGCATCGCCAGGAGGGCCACGATCAGGCCGATGACCTGCTCCCAGCTCACATCCGCTGGAGCGCTTTATCGAGGCGATCGAGGACCTTTTCCCGGCCCAGGACCTCGAGCAGGTGATAGAGGCTGGGGCCGGCGGTCTTGCCCGTGCACGCCAGACGGACAGGATGCACAAGGACGCCGGCCTTGACGCCCAGCGTCGCGGCGGTCTCCTTGAGGGCTCGCTCCAGCTCCGCGGCATTGAAATCCCCCAGACCCGCGAAAACCTCGCGCAGGCGGGTCACGCGGGGTTTGTTTTCGGCAACGAAGTCCTTGGCTGCCGCCTCGGGATCGCACTGCACTTCATCCGAGAAATAGAATCCCGCGTAGCCGGGCAGATCGCTGAAGAGCTTGATCTTGTCGCGGCAGGTGTCGATGGCCTTCTTGACGTAATCGAGGGGGAATCGGTTGGTGTCGAAGCCGGCGCGGGCGAAGGTGTGAACGGCCAGCTCGTGGAAGCGATCGGCGGACATTTGCCGCGTGTATTCGTAGTTCATCCACTTGAGCTTCTCCATGTCGAAGCGGGCGTTATGGCGAAGCACATTGGGGAGGTCGAACAGCTCGACGATCTCCTGGAGGGACATGATCTCGCGGTTGTTCTTGGGAGACCACCCCAGAAGGCAGAGGTAGTTCAGCACGGCCTCGGGCACGTAGCCCTCCTCGGTGTAGGAGGTCAGGGAGGCCCCGGTGTCGCGCTTGCTCATCTTGCTGCCATCGTGATTGAGGATGAGGGGAATATGCGCGTATTTGGGCGGATGCACGCCAAAAGCCTTGAACAGGCAGATGTGTTTGGCCGTGTTCGAGAGGTGATCCTCGCCGCGGATGACGTGCGTAATGCCCATCTCGAGGTCGTCCACCACATTCACCAGGTGAAAAACCGGCTGCCCGTCCGACCGCACGATGACGAAGTCCGGATCCTGCTGTTCGCGGTCGGTCAGCTCGCGGCGGACCTCCCCCACCACCAGGTCGTGGATGAGGACCGGCTCGCGCTGCATTCTGAACTTGATGGCGCCTTCATGCTCGTAGGCCGCCCCGTGCGACAGGAGAGCCTCGACGCGCTGCTCGTAGCGCTCCCGGCGCTGCGACTGATAATACGGCCCGCGGTCGCCCTTGCACGGGCCGGTGGCGTCGCTGGTCAGCGGGCCTTCATCCCAGTGCAGGCCCATCCAACGCAGGCCGTTCAGGATCACATCGACCGCCTGCTGGGTGTTGCGGGCGGCGTCGGTGTCCTCGATGCGCAGGATGAATTTGCCGCCGGTGTGGCGGGCGTATAGCCAGTTGAAAAGGGCCGTGCGAGCCCCGCCGATATGGAGAAAACCGGTCGGGCTCGGCGCGAAACGAACGCGTATGCTCATAGGATCCACCTGGTGGGTGATTCGGGCGTGGTTCAGGGAGCGCTCCGAAACCCGACCCACAGTAAACCGTGCCGCCCGGTTCTGGCAAGAACGGGCCGGAGCCGAATCGGGCTGCCGCAGCCATCAGGGAATTCGCAAGCGGTAGAAGGCGCCCCCGGCCGGCGGGGTGTTGGTCCAGCGCACCGTGCGGTTGGTGGGGGCGGCCTGGAGCGAGCCCGCGGGAACCCACGCCGCCGGGCTCAGGCCGACCGAGTAATCCAACGCATAGGTCCGATTGGACACCGCCAGAAACTCGATGACACAGGACGAATCCTCCCGCAGGACGACCTGCCCGATTTCAAAGCGGCTGGACGGGTTGAAGGGGTCCGTGCCGGCCACGTACTCCTCGCGATTGCTGGCGCCATCGACGTCGGCATCCGCGTGGGCGTCGGCCGGGTTGTTGGTGCTCAACCCCATGCTTTGCTCCCACAAATCCGCCATGCCGTCCCCGTCGAGATCCAGCAGGAGGTAAACATAGGCCGGGCTGCTGAGCGCGGAAGAGCCGGCCAGGTTGGTCACGGCCACCGTGATGTTCGTAGGGCTGCCGAACTGCACATTCTCCAGGGTGAGCCACGATACATTCGTGTAGAGGATCTGGTTGGTGATGACGCCGCCGCCTCGACGCCAGCGGAAGGTGATTGGAAGGCTCCCGTC